>CALGVL010000066.1 GCA_937930165.1 uncultured Acetobacteraceae bacterium | reverse complement strand
TTCGAGATCGCCGCCAAGGCCTGCTTCCGCGAGGGCATGAAGAAGGCCGGCCCGGTGATCCTGGAGCCGATCATGGATGTGGAGGTCACCACTCCGCAGGACCATGTCGGTGACGTGGTGGGCGACCTGAACCGGCGCCGTGGCGTGATCCAGAGCCAGGACATGGCCGGCACCTCGGTCATCGTCCGGGCGCATGTGCCGCTGAAGGAGATGTTCGGCTACATCTCCAACCTGCGGGGCATGACCAAGGGCCGCGCCAGCTTCTCCATGCAGTTCCACCACTATGACCCTGTGCCGCGCCAGGTCGCGGACGAGATCATGGCGAAGAGCGCCTGACGGCGCCCTTCCCGGAACCGGAGTGACCGCGGCGGCGCGGGCGAGAGCATCGCCCGCGCCGTTCGCGTTTCCGGGGGCGGCGCGGTTCCACCCCGGCGGGAACGGGATTAACCTCCGCCGCGCGGCCTGCGTTGCCCCGGCCGGGTTCGAGGCGCTGCCTCGGATGCCGGGGCGTGAATCGCCGGCTCCAAGATGCTTGCGGATACGAACGGCGATGCTCGATTTCGGCGGCACCCGCATCCTCGTCCTCGGCGATGTGATGCTCGACCGCTTCCTCTATGGCGATGTGGACCGGATCTCGCCGGAGGCGCCGGTGCCGGTGGTCCGCCTGCGCCGGACCCATGCCATGCCGGGCGGCGCCGGCAATGTCGCGCGCAACATCTCCGCCCTCGGCGGCCAGGCGGTGCTGGTCGGGCTGCTGGGCGGGGATGCGGTGGCGGCGGAATTCCGCGCCCTGCTCGCCGCCGATCCGCGCATCACCGACGCCACGGTGGACAGCCCGGCCCGGCCAAGCATCTGCAAGATGCGCGTCATCGCTGCCAACCAGCAGGTCGTGCGCCTGGATGACGAGGCGGCGACCCGCGCCGGCCCGGAGGAGGCCGCCGCCCTGGCCGCGGCGGTGCTGGCGGCGCTGCCGGGCTGCAAGGCGCTGATCCTCTCGGACTATGCCAAGGGCGTGCTGTCGCCGGAGGTGATCGCCGCCGCCCTCGCTGCGGCGAAGGCGCAGGGCATTCCGGTCTTCGCCGATCCCAAGAGCGACGACTTCTCCCTCTATCGCGGCGCCGACTGCCTCACCCCGAATGCGCGGGAACTGGCCCGCGCGGCGCGGATGCCGACCGGCACCGAGGCCGAGGTCGTGGCCGCCGCCCGCGCGGTGATGCGGGAGTCCGGGCTGCCCGCCCTGCTCTGCACCCGCGCCGAGAAGGGCATGACCCTGGTGCGCGCCGACGGCACGCATGAGAGCGTGCCAGCCGAGGCACGGGAGGTCTTCGACGTCTCCGGTGCCGGCGACACGGTTATCGCCACCCTGGCGCTCGCCCATGCGGCGGGCCATGATCTGGCGGAGGCGATGCGCATCGCCAATGCCGCAGCCGGCATCGTGGTCGGCAAGCTCGGCACCGCGACGGCCAGCCTGGACGAGCTGGAGCATGCCCTCCGCGCCGGCAGCGGCTCCGTGCCGGAGGAGGGGGTGCTGCTTGACCGCGAAGCGGCGCGGCGCCTGGTGGCGGAGTGGCGCGCGCATGGCCTGCGCGTCGGCTTCACCAATGGCTGCTTCGACATCCTCCATGCCGGCCATGTGGCGCTGCTGCGCGAGGCGCGGCGGCGCTGCGACCGGCTGGTGGTGGCGCTCAATACCGATGCCAGCGTGGCACGGCTGAAGGGGCCCTCGCGACCGATCAACAGCCTGGCCGACCGGGCCAGCGTCGTCGCCGCGCTGGCCGCCGTGGATGCGGTCGTGGCCTTCGAGGAGGACACGCCCCTCGAACTCATCCGGCTGTTGCAGCCGGATGTGCTCATCAAGGGCGCCGACTACACCCTGGACCGGGTGGTCGGCGCCGATCTGGTGCAGGCGGCGGGTGGCGAGGTGGTGCTGATCGAGCTGCTGCCCGGCCGCTCCACCACCGGGATCGTTGCCCGCGCCCGCGGTGGTGTGGGCTGAGCCGGCGATCCACGCCCTGGGCGGAACTCCCAGGCCGATCTCCGGCTACCGCCTGAGGAGATGCGTTCCCAGGATCTCGATCACCACCGTCCCGTCCGCGACGCGCCGGCCGGTGTAGAGCATCTTCACCACGCCGCGGTCCGGCTTGCTGCGGCTCGGGATCAGCGCCTCCACCCGGGCGGAGATGGCGATTTTGTCGCCCGGCCGTACCGGCGCCAGCCAGCGCACCGTCTGCTCCGAGCCGCCCATCGAGACCTTCTCGATCCAGCCGGTGCGGATGATGTGACTGAAGGCCTTGGCCTGGGTGTGCAGCCCGCTGGCGATCAGCCCGCCATAGATGGTGCGCTTCGCCGCCTCCTCGTCCAGGTGGAACGGCTGCGGGTCGTAGCGGCGGGCGAAGTCCAGGATCTCCTCCCGCGTCATCTCGAAGCTGCCGAAGTGGAATTCCTGACCGACCGAAAGCTCGTCGAAGGAGTTGAGCGGTTCCATGCGCGCGGCCCTCAGACCAGGGATTGCATGTCGCCATCCACGGCCAGCGCCTGGCCGCTGATGGTCGCGCCGAAGGGGCTGCACAGGTACAGCGCCATATTGGCGATGTCCTGCGGCGTCACGTAGCAGCGCAGGGAGACGGGCTTCAGCATCTCCGCCTCCTGTTCCGCGAAGGGGATGCCCCGGGCCTGCGCCTTGGCCTCGATCACCCGCCGGATGCGGTCGCCGGCGACCAGGCCGGGCAGGATGGCGTTCACCCGGATGCGGTCCGGCCCCAGCTCGATGGCGAGCGACTTGGTGAAGCCCACCACGCCCCATTTCGCCGCCGAATAGGGGCTGCGCAGCGGGAAGCCGAATCGCCCGGCGGCGGAGGAGATGTTGACGATGGAGCCGCCCCCCGCCGCCCGCAGCGCCGGGACGGCCCGGCGGGAGCAATGAAACATCGCCTCCAGATCGATCCGGAGCGTGCGGGAGAGGGCCTCCGGCGTCACATCCTCGATCCGCGCGGTGGGGCCGGCGATGCCGGCGTTGTTCACCAGCACGTCCAGCCCGCCGAGCTGCGCCAGCGCCGCATCCATGAAGGCGTCGCAGCCTTCCACCGTCTCCATGTCGGCCTGGATGCTGGGGTGGGGGCAGGCGGCCAGCGCCTCCCGGTCCACATCGCAGAGAAAGACCCGGGCGCCGCAGCTTGCGAAGCCATCGGCCATGGCCCGGCCGATTCCCGCCGCCCCGGCGCTGATCGCCACCCGAAGCCCGTCCAGCCGCACGGTCAGAGGCGCCGTATTGCCCTGCATCCCGTTCCCTCCGTCAATCCACACCCAGACTAGGCGGGAGACGGCCGGGCGGGAACACGCCATGCCGCCCGCAGCCGTGGTATGATCGTCTCGGATCCGTTGCGGAGTGTCCAATGACGGCTGGCACCATCGTCATCCTCGTCCTGCTTCTGCTGCTGCTGATCACCGCCTGGAAGGGCATCAAGACCGTGCCGCAGGGGGAGGTCTGGACCGTGGAGCGCTTCGGCGCCTTCACCCGGCTGCTGCCGCCGGGCCTGAACCTCATCATTCCCTATATCGACAGGGTCGGGCGGAAGATGAATGTGCAGGAGGTCGTGCTGGACATCCCGGAACAGTCGGTCATCACCCGCGACAACGCCTCGGTCGCGGTGGATGGCATCGTCTATTACCGGGTCATGCAGCCGGACAAGGCCGCCTACCAGGTGCAGAACCTGGAACAGGCCCTGACCGCGCTCGCCATGACCAATATCCGCGCCGTGATCGGCGAGATGGACCTGGACGCAACGCTTTCGGGTCGGGAACGGATCAATTCCTCCCTGCTCGCCACCCTGGACGGCGCCACCGAACCCTGGGGGGTGAAGGTCAGCCGGGTGGAAATCCGCAAGGTGGAGCCGCCGGAGAACCTGATCCGCGCCATGAACCTGCAGATGACCGCGGAGCGCGAACGCCGCGCCACGGTGATGAAGGCCGAGGGTGACCGCGCCGCCGCCGTGCAGCGGGCGGAAGGCGAGAAGCAGGCCCTGATCCTGGCCGCCGAGGGGCGCCAGCAGGCGGCGCTGCGCGATGCCGAGGCGCGCGAGCGCCTGGCCGAGGCGGAGGCCAAGGCGACGCGAATGGTGGCCGAGGCTGCCGCCGGGGCTGGCGAGGCGGCGCTGCGCTACTTCATCTCCGATCGCTATGTGAAGGCCTTCGAGGCCCTGGCCGCCAATCCCTCCAACAAGCTGGTGGTGGTGCCGATGGAGGCAAGCGCCCTGGCCGGCGGCATCGCCCAGGCGTTGGAATTGCTGAAGGCCGGGCAGGGGGTGGAGGGCGATGCGGCTGCCCGCCCTTCCGCGCCGCCCCCGCCGCGTGCCCTGCCCGGAGGAGGGCCATGGAACCAGGGCTGATCTGGATCCTCGCCGGCCTGCTGCTGCTGGTGGCGGAACTCGTCCTGCCCGGGATCATGCTGTTCTGGACCGGCCTCGCGGCCCTGGGCAACGGGATCGTCCTGCTGCTGGTGCCGCTGGACCTGGGCGATTCCCTTCTTGTCTTCGGCGCCTTCTTCGTGGCGAGCATCGTGGCCGGCCTGCAATTCGAGCGCGCCTGGCCGGCCTCGGCGGTGAACACCCCGGAATCCGGCCTGGTCGGCCGGAGCGGGACGCTGCTGCCGATGGAGGGAGCGGGGCTGCGCGTCCGCGTCGGCGATTCCGACTGGCCGGCCCGCCTGCCGCGCGATGTCCGCGTGCCGGAAGGCCCGGTGCCGGTGCGGGTGGAGGGTGTGGACGGCACCACCCTGGTGGTGCGCCCGGAATAGCCCGCATGGGTTTTTCCGCCGGCTTCCATGAGCCATCTCAATGCGGGCGGGGCGCGGGCAGGCATGATGCCGGCGACAGGGGCGCGGGAAGGATCCCGCACGCGCCCTGGAGCCCAGAGGAGCCCGAGCATGACAGCGCCGAACGACTCAGCCATCGAGGACGGCCATGGCCACCGCTGGTTCCTGGTGCTGAACGGCAGCCGCGGCATGGCCCTGGTGCAGCGGGTCGGCCGTCCCGGCTATGACACGCTGCGCCAATGGGACCAGCCCGAGGCGCGGATGCCGGATCACGTTCTGGGCGAGGACCGGCCCGGGCGGACCTTCCCCGCCGCCGGCAGCCGGCAGCGCAGCGGCATGGAATACGAGCGCGAGGACGACAGCCCGAAGGCGCATGCCAGGCGCGACCTGCTGCACCAGATCGCCCGTGATGCCGTGGAAGCGCTGCGCCGGGGCGAGGCGACCGGCCTGGTGCTGGTCGCCCCCGCATTCCTGCTGACGGAACTGCGCGAACTGATTCCGCAGGATCTCCGGCACGCCATCGCCGGCGAGCATGCCGGCGACTGGACGCAATTGCCGAGGGACGAAATCTTCTCCCGGCTCGATGCCTTGCGGCGGGGGGGCTGATCAGCCCCCATCCCTGCGTCATGAGTTGAGACTGGTCGCCTTCCCTACCCGGCCGGAGTGGTTCAGGCGCCGGCTACCGACAGCACGACCCGGCGGTTGTGGGCCCTTCCGCTCGGCGTATCGTTCGAGGCGACCGGATTGGCCTCGCCGAAGCCTTGCGCGGCGACCATATCCGGCCTCACGCCTTGCGAGATCAGGAATTGCATGACGGTCTCGGCCCGTTTCTGCGACAATTCCTGGTTCGAGGCGACGCCCCGACGCCGAAGCGCCGGGCCGATCGGGGCATTGTCCGTGTAGCCGCTCACCATGAGCCTGTTCTGCTGGGTCGATGCCAGCTTCTTCGCAAAGTCCGATATGATGTGCTTGCCCTGGTCGTTCATCTCCCAACTGCCCGGCCGGAACAGAAGGTCGCTGTTCACCGTGTACTGGATCGCTCCTTGCAGCCGGCTGACCTGCTGCCGCAACTGCTGATTGTCCGCCATCAATTGCTGATTCTGCATCTGCAGGGCGTCGTAGTCGCTTCGGGATACGCATGCCGTGAAGAGCAGGGGCGAAAGCAGCCCGACGGCCAGATAGCATCTTGAAGTGGCGGCTGCCATTTTGTTCCTCCCCGTCATCGCCAAGGCCTGCTTGGACGAAATGCGCCTGGCCGCTGTTGCGAGGAGCGCGCCCGGCCACAATGGTAACGGCCATTACAATAGGCGGCGATACGGCCGGCGGGGGGGAATTCACTATCCAGAATCTGCGCATCCCGAACAGCCAGAGCCACGCAATGGGTGCCGGAATCCGCTTATCGGATGCGGCCTTCGAGGGATGCTGCCTGCAACTCGTTCCACAAAGCCCGGACCGCGTCGAAGAACCTGTCGCGGGGATGGTGGTCACAGTAACCGCTGAGGAACCGGCTCTGCGTCTGTGCAGGATAGCTGGGCGGCAACAATTCGACATGGCGCCGCCCCTCAAGCTGAGGGACGTTCAGGCCGGACATGAAGCCCTGAGCCCAGGTCAGGAACATGTTGTGCGTTCTTTGCGGATCAAGCCGCACCAATTCCGCATACTGCGCGCATGTCGCACTTCCGACGCCGGCGAAGGCCGAATCCGCTTTTCCAGGGTAAGGCGCAAGCGCTGCCATGCCAGCCAGTGTCATGGCGGCAGCCGCCTGAATGAGGGAAACGCGCATAAAATGACCCATCCTTCCAAGCTGGAATCAGCGCCGGTGTGGAGGCGAGCAGAGGTAAAACGGCACCTCTACTCTCCTCCGACGTTGAAGTTCCCGCTGGAAACGACTCTGGCCCTCAGCGGCAAAGCCAAACCGTTCTGGATGGGTGCATCACCAGCCTGATGGAGGGGATCTCGGTTAGCCTACCACCATCGCGGTGAAAGGCGGCACATAGGCCTGCAGCGTCACCAGCAGGCCTACCAGCACCGCCAGGGCGATGGAGTGGAAGAAGACGTAGCGCAGGATGTCGCCCTCATGCCCGAACCAGTTGGTGGCGGTGGAGGCGACGACGATGCTCTGGGCGTCGATCATCTTGCCCATCACGCCGCCTGAGGAATTCGCCGCCGCCATCAGCACGGGCGAGAGGCCGATCTGCTCTGCCGTGATCCTTTGCAGACCCCCGAACAGCACGTTGGAGGCGGTGTCAGAACCCGTCAGCGCCACCCCCAGCCAGCCCAGCAGCGTGCCGAACATCGGGTAGAGCCAGCCGGTCTGGGCGAAGGCCAGGCCCATGGTCGCGTCCTGCCCGGAATAGCGCGTCAGGTAGCCGAGGCCGAGCATCGCCGCGATGGTCAGCAGCGATTTCCGCACCACCCAGATCGTCTCCAGATACTGCTTCACCAGCGAGACCGGCCCGAAGCCCATGGCCAGGCCGCCGACTACCGCCGCCGCCAGGATGCCGGTGCCGGTCATGGAGAGCAGGTTGAAGGCGAAGCTGGCCGCCTCCGGCGTCGGCTGTGCCACCACCGGCGGGACCTTCACCACCATGCGGTGCAGGCCCTCGATCGGGAAGGTCAGCCCCCAGATGCCGTTGAGCGCGCCCTTCACGCTGTCCAGCCCCCAGAGGAAGACGAAGACGGTCAGGATGATCCAGGGCATCCAGGCCTGCCAGGTGGCGATTTCGGACCGCATGGCCGCGGCGCCGGAGGGCTGTGCCTCGATCTCCCCCACCGCCTCGCGCGCCACGGCCGGGCGCGGGGCGCCGGCGGCCGGAGCGGCATAGGGGTCATGCGCCCCGTCCCGCCCGCGCAGCGCAGGGCTGTGCCAGATCTTGCGTGGCCGCCAGATGCGCAGGAAGGCGGTCAGGCAGGCCATGGAGACCAGCGCCGCGATCACGTCCACCAGAAAGGGGCCGTGGAAATTCGAGACGAGGAATTGCGGGATGGCGAAGGAGACGCCAGTGACCAGGATGGCCGGCCAGACCTCCAGCATCCCGCGGAAGCCGGCGAAGGCCCAGATCAGCCAGAAGGGCACGATCAGGGAGAAGAAGGGCAATTGCCGCCCGACCATGGCCGAGAGCTGCATCAGGTCGAGGCCCGTCACCCCCGCCAGGGCGATGATCGGCGTGCCCAGCGCGCCATAGGCCACCGGCGCGGTATTGGCGATGAGCGAAAGCCCCGAGGCCGCCAGCGGCGAGAAGCCGAGGCCGATCAGCACCGCGCCCGTCACCGCGACCGGCGTGCCGAAGCCGGCCGCACCCTCGAAGAAGGCGCCGAAGGCGAAGGCGATCAGCAGCAGTTGCAAGCGCCGGTCCGGGGTGACGCGGGCGATGCTCTCCTGCAGGGTGGTGAAGGAGCCGTTCGCCACCGTCAGCCGGTACAGGAAGATGATGTTCAGCACGATCCAGCCGATGGGGAACAGGCCGGAGGCGATGCCGAGCCCCGTTGCCCGCAGCGCGACACCGCCCGGCATGTCGAAGACCAGGATGGCCACGGCCAGCGCCACCGCCAGCGCCGAGATCGCGGCGAAATGCGCCTGGATGCGCAGGAAGGCGAGGGCCACCAGCATGGTCGCCACCGGCAGGGCGGCCACCAGGGCGGATAGCAGGATCGAGCCGAGCGGGTCGTAGATCTGACTCCAGGGCGTCATCAGGGTTTCCAATCGGGATATTGAATGCAGAATTCTATGCGCCGCCAGCGCCGCTGGCGGCAAGGGCACGGCTGAACGGGGCATGAGATCCCGCGTTCGGCTCTCCACCTGATTGAGGATGGAGGTCGGCGCCATGACAGCGGCGGAACGGAAGGCGCAGGAGCAGCGGCGGGATGTCGAGTCCCCGGCGGATGCGGGAACGGGCCGCTGGTTCGTGGTGGCGAATGCCGCCCGGGCGCGGGCCTATGTGCAGCGCATCGGCAGCCCCGGCTACGATCAGGTGCGGGACTGGGAGGACGAGAACGCCCGCTTCAGCGGCGGGACCGATCGCCCGCCGCACGACCCTGCGGCGGCGGAGGCTACCGCCCACACCCCCCGCGACCTGCTGGAGATGCTGGTGCCGGATCTCGCCCAGGCGGTCCGGGCCGGGGAGCTGCGCGGCTTCTACCTGCTCGCCCCCACCGGCTTCCTGCATGAGCTGAAGGCGGCCCTGCCGAACGACATCCGGCCGAAGCTGGTGGGCGAGGCGACGGGCGACCTGACCCAGTTGCCGCGGGACGAGTTGTTCACCCGGCTGGACACCCTGCGGCGCCAGGTGCCGGAAGGCGTGCCGGCGGATGCGCCGGCGGCGCTGCGCCATCCCTCCCCGGAGCGGGCGTAATCCCGGCCGGCAGGGGTTGAAGGAGAGACGCGCGCGGGCAACATGGTGGTCATGGACAATGATCGGCGCCAGGGCCATCGCCCGCCCATCCTGGACATGACGCCCGAGGGCGAATTCCGCGATCCCGCACCCCGCCGCACCTGGCTGGACCGGGCGCTGGCACGGGTCGGCGGCGTGGCCCTTCTGGTGGCCCTTGCCGCCGGCGGGCTGCTGATGGTGGCGCTCGCCCTTCTCTTCCTTGGCCTGCTGCTGCCGGTGGCGATCGCCGCCGGGCTGGTCGCCTTCATCAGCCTGTGGTGGCGGGCGCGGCGGCTGCGCGGGCAGATGGGGAACGGACGCGGCATGCATTTCGTGGTGATCCGGCGCTGAGTCGCCGGATCGCGGAACGGAAGGCCCGGCGGCAGGGCGGCCCGCAGGTCGTTCGCGGCACTGCCACGAACCGGCCCGCTCAGGAGACAGGGCAGGCGGCCCATGGACCACCGGGAGGACCGGAAGCCCCCTTTCCCCATTGACCCAGCCCGTCTCTACGACATCGGGCGGGACGGGGTGCCCCGGACGGATACCGGGACGGAACCGGAATGGCTTGGCCCGCGGCACCGGCGCATCATCGCCTGGATGGCGCTGGGGGTGGTCACCGAGGGCACGCTCGCCAGCCTCACCGTGATCTTCTTCGCTTTCGGGCTGCGGCTCCTGGCGGCCTGCTTCGCCCTGGCAACGCTTGCGGCCTCGCCGCTGCTGCTGGTCGGGCCCGTGCAGGACTGGTGGCGGCACCGCCGGCCGCACCGCCGCCGGCACCGCAGCCGCCCACCCGATTTCCCGGGAGTGTAGCCCCCGGAACCCCTGCCCGGCGCCCGGCGTTCGCCTCCCGGTTGCGGTGGGATGGAGGCGTGCGATGCGCGCGGGCATGCTGACGGTGGCGATGCTGACGGCGGGGCTGGCATCCGGCGCCCTGGCCCAGAGAGAGACGACCCAGCAGGGGCCGGGAATGCCCTCACCCCATCCCCAGGAGAGGGTCGCGCGGCAGACGCAGACGCCGCAGACCACGGTCGGCGAGCAGCTCAAGGCCTATGCGGCAACCTTGCAGCAGATCGAGGGCCAGTTGCGCCAGGCCAGGGAGCAGGCCGCCGGCAGCCCGGCGCAGCAGACCCAGGAGGGCGCCATGGCGCCGCCGCATGCGGATCTGCTGCAGGCCATCCGCTCCGCCTGGCGCGGCATGCAGGCCGTGCCGCCGAGCCTGTCCGGCTCCGAGGTCTACAAGGAGGCCGAGCGCCGCATGCGGGGCGATGCCAACGAGGCCCGCCCGACCTGGGAGCCCAACCGCCAGCAGGCTCTCACCGCGGCCGATGACGCCTTGCAGGCCCTGGCCGGGCTGCGCCAGGAGGTCCAGCAGATGGCCAGCCAGCCCGGTGCCGAGGCCCCCGCCCCGGCGGCCGCCTCGGGAGGCAGGGGAACGCGCTAGCGGAGCGCATCCGGGACCGCGGCGGCATCCAGCCCGCATCCGCCTTTCCGCGGGCCGGGCTGGACGGTGCCGGGATCACGCCATCCAGTCGGGATCGGAAACGATCAGTTGCGGCAGGTCCGGGTGCTCCGGCTCCGCCTCGGCGGTCCGCCGCTCGGCGAAGACGAAGACGTCATCCTGCAACTGCTGCGTGTCGGTGTTGCGCAGGATGATGTCCTGGAGGCTGGTGTCCCTGATCTCGCACAGCGTCTCCGCATCGAACCCTTGGTTCTCGTACCAGAGCCGGTCGCCGTCGCGCAGTCGCTCGAACTGGTCGGCGATGATGGCCTTGAAGGTTGGGCCCAGGAAGGCGCCGGGCTCCAGCCTCTCGGCCAGGCCGCCGACCCAGAGATCGATCGCGTCCACGCTGCCATAGGCTTGCTGCAGCGCCTGCGCCGTGTCGGGATCGTCGGTGATCTGCTCGAAGTCGGTATAGGGTTCCAGGCCGAGGGAGGCCCGCATCTCGTTCAGATGCGGCAGGCCGAGTTCACGGCCGCGCTGGATGTTGATGGCTGCCAGATCCTGTCCGGCCGGGGGATCGAACAGGCCGTTCCGCAGGTCGTCCACGATGCGCGCATCCATAGCCTGGGACAGGTCTGCGGCGAGGTGGCGCAGCATGCCGTCCGCCCCGGAATCGGCGGCGAATTCCTCTGGCGGCTGGAAGAAGGCATCGCGGAGGGACAGGGTTTCCCCGGCGACCCTTCCCTGTTCGTCGAGCTTCTCGGTTTCGGCGGAGACGATCGAATGGCCGAAGCGGTACGCCGCTGCGGCGAATTCGACGGAGATGCGCGGGTCGGTCCCGGGGTCGTAGCCCTTGTAGTCGGACAGCCCGTGCTCGCCGAGGAGATGCGGCAGGAACTCGTCATAGGTGATGCGCTCGATCTCTGCCGTGGTGATTGCCCGGGCCTGTTCGTAAAGCTCGTCCCCGGTGAGCTTCGGGTTCTCCTCGCGCAGCCGATCAACCTGGAAATTGTGCTCGCGCACGAACAGGGTGTGGAGGGCGGTCAGGGACGGGTTCTCGGCAGCCCGGACGTCGCCGGCGAGGAACCGGCCGTCCTCGATCGGCAGGTTGTCGCCGGCGGAGGTCCGCAGATGCCCGTCCGGCTCGCGCAGGCTCTCCGCCGTGTCGGCGTCGGAGCCATAGACCATGGAGCCGTCGAGCCAGCCGGTGACCGCGTTGACCGGCTCGCCGGTTTCGGGGTCGGTCCTGGCCCGGCCCATGGGGATGACCGTTCCCGGCTCGAACACCGGGTCATCCTCCGGGACGATGATGTCGACATGCGCCGTGCCGTCGGAGGGCATCAGGTCGAGGTCGTGATCGACAAACTGCCCCCAGGCATACATCATCCCCGAAAGGCCCTGCAGGTTCCCGACCGCGGCATCGCCCTGACCGGCGACAAGGTTGCTGACTTCCCTTGCATTCGGGCCGTCGCTGGAGGCTAAGTCGTCCTCCGGGAATTCGGCCTCACTGATGCGTATGAATTCGGTATTCGTGGCATTGAAATCGGAATTGGAGTCGTTGTTACCCGTACCGTCGATCTCCCGGAATTCCATGCTGTAATGCTCCCTTGTCAAAGACCTGGGGGCCAGCGCGAGCGAGGGAGTAAGCGCTTGACGGACAGCGGCGGCAGGACGCGAGGCCGCTGGAAGTCGGCCATCCAGGCAGCCCAAAAACCACATGAAGAGGCTGTGCTGTCAACCTAAATATTATGGTGCTGACAGCGTGTATTTCGGATTATTCTGGATGTTGCAGATTCTTCGATGCCGATTGCCAGGAAGAGGGCGAGAGAAAGCCGCCTGACATTCGGTCGGGACTCATCCGTTCGGCCTGCGCATCAGGGCGCCTCCGCCGCCGAGCCCAGGCCGAAGGCCTGCGCCAGCAGTCGGTAGGAGCGCCGCCGCGCCTCCGGATCGTGGCAGGGGGTGAGGATCGCCAGCTCCGCCGCGCCGTGTTGCTCCGCCAGCGCCTCCAGCTTCGCCTTCACCTGCTCCGGCGCGCCGACGATCGCCTTTGCCCGGATACGGTCGAGATGCGCCCGTTCGGCCTCGGAATAGGGATAGGCTTCCGCCTCCTCCACCGAGGGCAGAGGCGGGAAGCGGCCGGTGTCGCGGAACAGTCGCCACAATTCGCGCGACTTGTAGAGGCGCCAGGCTTCGGCCTCCGTCTCCGCCGTCAGGGCGAAGACGCCGAGCGCGGCATGTGGCGCCGTCAGCCGGCCAGGAATCTCGGGATGCGGCCGGAAGCCCTCGCGGTAGAGATCCATCGCCTCCATGCTGCCGCGCTCGGTGATGAAATGCGCGAAGCAGTAGGGTAGGCCGAAATAGGCCGCGACCTGCGCGCCGTAGTCGCTGCTGCCCAGGATCCAGACCTGTGGCCGCGTCGGCACCACCGGCGAGGCGGTGACGGAACGGAAGGGATGGCCCTCCGGCAGCCCCTCGCCCAGCCAGCCCAGCAGGTCGCGCACCAGGGCGGGGAATTGCTCCGCGGCCTCATTGGCGCGCGGGTTCAGGGCGAAGGCGGTGCGGCCGTCGCTGCCCGGCGCGCGGCCGAGGCCGAGGTCGATCCGCCCCGGCGCGATTGCCTCCGCCACCCGGAACTGCTCGGCCACCTTCAGCGGGGAGTAATGCGGCAGCATGACCCCGGCGGTGCCGATCCGGATGCGCCGCGTGGTGGCAGCGATGGCAGCGACCAGCATCTCCGGCGCCGATCCGGCATGGGCCCCGCTGTTGTGGTGCTCCGCCAGCCAGTAGCGGGCATAGCCCCAGGCATCGGCGTGCCTGGCCAGTTCCAGCGTCTCCCGGATCGCTTCATCGGCGCCGCGGCCGGAGGCGATGGTGGATTGGTCCAGGATGGCGAGGCTGAGCGGCATTACGGTCCTCCGATTCGGGAAGGTGGCGCCTCGCGCCTCAAAACGCCACCCGCCCGAAGATCCCGGTCAGCAGCGCAAAGAGGATGCCGCCGACCAGGAAGCCGACCAGCGTGCCGTTCATGCGGACATATTGCAGGTCGCGCCCGACCCGCAGCTCGATCTTCTCCGTCACCTGCGCCGTATCCCAGCCGCGCACCACCCCGGCGATGAATTCGGCAAGCTGTGCCCGGGCATTGGGCAGCATGGTGGCGATCACCGCCTCCGTCGCGCGATTCAGGCGGGCGCGGGCCGCCGGATCCTCGGCCAGCAGCGTGCCGATATTGGCGAAGGCGCCCTCCAGCAGGGCGACGGTGCGGCCCTGGGGATTGGCCGCATCGGCCTCCAGCGTCGCGCGCAGCCGGGCCCAGATATCGGAGAGCCAGGCGGCGACGGCCGGATGCTGCACCGCGCCGCGCAGCGCCCGGCCGACCGCGGCGGCACGCTCCGGGTCGTTCTCCAGCCGGTCGATCTCCTCATGCAGCCAGGTCTCGAAGGCGGCGCGGAGGTCGCTGTCGGACAGCTCCATCCGCGACAGCTCGGCATTCACGGCCGAGAGCAGGCGGCGGGCGACGGTGGCGCCGGCCAGCCAGCCGATCAGCGCCCCGCCCTCGGCCCGCACCCGCGCCTCGATCGCGGCGCGGAGCTGGTCCTCCTTCGCCGTCAGCAGGCTGCGTATCTGGGTGATGGCCAGGTCGAAGACCTCCTGGTGCCGTCCGCCCTGCATCAGGGCGCGGAGCGCGCGGGCCAGGACATGGGCGCCGGCCGGGCCGCCGGCCAGGCGCGGCAACAGCCGGCCGAGCAGCCGCCGCGCCCGGCCGTCCTCCAGGCTGGCCAGCACGCGCGGCAAGCTGGCGGCCAGCGCCTGGGCGGCCGGGCGGGTGGCGGCGGGATCGGCCAGGAAGCTGCGCAGGATGCCGGCCAGGTCCAGCCGGCCCAGCACCCGCCGGACCTCCGCCTCGGTGAAGACGTGGTTGGCGACGAAGCGGCCGAGCCCCACCCCCAGCCGCTCCTTCTGCCTCGGGATGATGGCGGTGTGCGGGATGGGGATGCCGAGCGGATGGCGGAACAGCGCCGTCACCGCGAACCAGTCGGCGATGCCGCCGACCACCCCGGCCTTCGCGGCGGCCTGGAGCATGTCCGTCCAGTAGCCCGGGGGCAGGCGGTAGGCGAGCAGCATCAGCCCTACCATGACCAACAGCAGGGTAGTGGCGATGGCGCGGTGCCGCCGCAGTCGGACGCGCAGCGCGGCTTCCTGCTCGGCTGGGGTGGTCTGGGCTGGCGGCGCCTCCGGTCTGGCGCGCTGGGGAAGAAGCAGCATCGCCCTCGAAGGTAGGGAGGGGGGCGGGTGGTGGCGAGGGTGGAAGGTGGCGGAAGTCGCCTGCCTCGGCCGATACCCGGGGCAACCTTCAGTTGCAATTGCGCGCAAAGAATATATTCTTCTCGCGGACTGGCGAATGAGACACCCATGCCGCACGGCGACGTCCTGCCCGCCCCGGAACCGCGCCCGCTCTCGCCGGCCGACCGGTCGAGGATGTGCCGCTTCGCGGCCTCCCTTCCGCAGGCGCATCTCGAATTCGCCGGGACCGGCACCGGCCGGGTCCTGGCCATGCTGACGGTGACTAAGCGGCGCTTCCTGTTCGAGCGCGTTGGCCAGGGCATCCGGGTGCGCGACATGTGCGAACGGGCCTGGCTGGCCGAGGCCGGGACGATCGAGAGGGTGCTCGCCGCGCTGCACGACCGGCTCCGGCCCCACCTAGCGGGTGAGGGCATGCCCGTCGGGCCGGAGACGAAGATCCGCCCCGAAGTGCCGGAAGCCACGAAGCCGCCCAGCAGTCGCCGGGGGGTGGGCGAGCGGGCGATCCTCGTCGTCGAGGACCAGCCCTATTCGGCGCAGGAATGGGAGGAATTGCTTGGCCCGGCCGGATACCGCCCGCTTCTGGCGCCTGATGGGTCCGCTGCCCTGGCCACGGCGGCCGGTCTCCGGCATCCTGCCCTCGGGGCAGTGGTCAGCCTGCAACTGCGCGGTGCGATGGGGGGGCGGGAGGTGGTCCAGCGCCTGCGGCAGCAATTCCCCGGCCTGCCGGTGGTGGCGGTGACGGGCCTGCCGCCGCCCGCGCCGCAGGCCGATCTCCGTGGCCTGGGGGGACCGACGGTGCGGCTGGTCAAGCCCATCGAGGCCGGCAGGCTGCTGCAATGCCTGGCCGATGTCATCGCCGCCAGTGGCGGGGCGGCTGAGCGGCCTCGATGACCGCAGGGCCGTATGGCCCGGAAGCCTGAGTTGGCGCCGCCAACGTGCAAGCGACTGCCTCGCCGGTCAGGCGCCACCCTTTCCTGCCCTTGACTTCCTGCCCTTGACGCCTTGCCGCCGGTCCTGGCGGTTCAGGGGGCGATCTTTGCCGTGGTCCCGTGCAGCCCCGGTCGGGAGCCGCCCTTCTGCCAATGTGATCCTCGTCACATGCCCGGGGCCGTGGCCGGGCCGGTCTGCGAACCGGATTTCGGCCCGGACCCTCACTGGCTGGCCGGCGCCATCGCCTCTGCCGATGGCGACAGTATTGGCACTGCTGCGGCTCCCTTGGTCGGGCCCGAATCGAGGCCGGAAGGAGGTCAAGGGACTATTGTATGCAACGCTGATGTTCTATATTTGTTCTTGTCTGTCCAGCCCAGCCGCCCGTCCCCCAGCCAGGCCCGCCCGCGGCGCCCGGACCGGCGGGCGGCCCAGGTGCCCGACCAAGAACAGGACAAGGCCCAATGAACGAGATCGTGCGTGACCGAGAGGCCGACCTCCCCCGGATGAGCCCGGTGGACCTGCGGTCCTACTGCGACCACAACAGCAAGATGCGCGAGAGCCTCGACATCTCGAAGATCGCGCCGGCCCTGGTCCGCGCCCAGGCCATGATGGAGAACCCGGCGCGCAACCGCTCCGTCCAGGTGCGCACCCAGGCGGGCTCCTACCAGTTCCGTTACGCGACGCTCGATAAAATTACCGATCTGGTCCGCCGGGCCCTGGCCGAGAACGGCCTCTGCGTGCTGCAGCCCATCATCAGCACGGAGCGCGGCGCCGCCCTGGTCACCCGCCTGCTGCATGAGAGCGGCCAGTGGATGGAATGCGAGATCCTGCTGCCGCCGCTCGGCGCCAACCCGCAGGCCTTCGGCTCTGCCGTCACCTATATGCGCCGCTACTCGATCAGCGCCATGCTGAACATCTCGGCGGATGAGGACGACGACGCCAACCGCGCCGCCGGCAACCATTACCAGGACCTCCCCGCCCGCAAGGAGCGCAACCCCCGCCAGCCGCGCGAGGAGGCGACCGATCTCGGCGAGGTGGTGGGCGATGCGGTCGCCCGCACCCTGGTCAACCGCGCCCGCCTGGCCGAAGGCGTGGAGGAGGGCCATGCCCTGCTCGAAGCCTGGCTGCAGCGGGCGACGGTGCTGGAGAAGCTGCGCGGCACCAAGGCCTGGGATTCGCTGGAGCGCGAATTGGGCTCCGGCCTCAAGCGCAGCCTCGGCGTCGAGCCGGCAGCCGCCTTCATTGCCGCGCTCCGGGCCAGCGAGCCGCAGCACATCGCCACCCTGCAGCAGCACTGGGAGGGCAAATGGGCTGAGACGCTCTCGGCCATGCAGCAGGAGGCGCCGGCCACCTATGCCATGCTGCGCCGCCATGTCGCCGCCCAGATCGCCCGGGTGCGCGCCATGACCGGGGAGGAGCCCGCGCCGGCCGTGCCTTCCTTCAAGGCACAACTCAAGGATGCGGCCGGCGAAGTGCTCTCCGACCCCATCGCCGACCCCGTGGCCTTCGCCGAGGCCTATGCGGAAGCCTGGCGCGCGGAGGAGCCGGAGCGGCGGGCGCGGCTGGCGCGCAACAATGTCCGGGCGCTGGGCCAGGCGGCGAAGGATGCCGCGGCGCGGGCGGTGCTGGACGGGCTCTCGGCCGCGGCGGAGGAGGCTGCGCCGGAGCCCCAGCCGGCGGGCTGAGTACCAGGGCCGCAGGCCGTTCGCGGCGGTGCTGCGTAACCCCGGCCAGGAAACGCCGGCCCGGCAAGGAGCCGGGCCGGCGAAGGGCAGTCGCCAGATAATCTGGCATCCGCTGGGAACCTGGCGGTAACGGCCGCGCCTGTCACGGCTGCATTCGGAGCGGATGCGGCACGGCCGGCGGCGGTGACGGTCAGGTGATGGCCGCAGCCCGGTGCCTGGGTGGTGCCGGCGGCATGGGGCTGGTACTCGCCTCCCATGCAGGACGACAGACAGGAGAACGCATCCGCTGCCGCAACGGATGCGAAAGCGCAGGCTGCTGCCGAGCGGGCCCAGAAATACCGGGAGCGCTTCCGCCGCGCCCAGGCCATCGCCGCGCAGGCGGCCCGGAGCCGCGCCGCGGGCGGGCAGCCAAGCGAGGCGGAAGCGGCGCGCCTGATCGCCGAATTCCATGCGCGGGGCGGCCGGGTCACCGTCTGCCCGCCGGCGGAGGAGCCGCCGCCCGACCAGCCACGTCCGCAGCGCGGCCGCCGCTGAGGCCGGGCCACTCCCGCTTCGCGGAGGGGCGGTCGCTCCACAGACGCGCGGGAAGTGCTAAACCCCGCGCCCCGGGCCGGCGGGCACCGCCGGCCCTTCCTGTCTGTGCTCCTGACCAGCCAGAGTCCGTTCGGAGACCTCGCATGCGCCTCGATGCCATTCCCATCGGCAACAACCCGCCGGACGACGTCAATGTCGTCGTCGAGGTCGGCGTCGGCGGCGAGCCGATCAAATACGAAATGAACAAGGAGGCCGGCACGCTCTTCGTTGACCGCTTCCTCTACACGCCGATGCGCTATCCGGGGAATTACGGCTTCGTACCGCACACGCTGTCCGACGACGGAGACCCGATCGACGTGCTGGTTGCCAACACCCGGCCGATCGTGCCGGGCGCGGTCATCAATGTCCGGCCGGTCGGCGTGCTGAAGATGGAGGATGACGGCGGCGGCGACGAGAAGATCATCGCCGTGCCCTCCTCGAAGCTGACGAAGCGCTACATCAAGATCGAGAGCTACCAGGACCTGCCGCAGATCACCCTCGACCAGATCCGGCACTTCTTCGAGCACTACAAGGACCTGGAGCCCGGCAAATGGGTGAAGGTCATCGCCTGGGGCGACGCCGATGAGGCCCGCCAGCTCATCCGCGAGGCGATCGAGCGGAACCGGCAGACGAAGGGCTGATCGCGGCGCGGGGCGGTGCCGCCTCCCGCCCAAGCCTCAGCGGTAACGGATGCGGGTGACCCGGGCGCGGAAGAAGGGAAAATAGGCCGTCGTTCCGAAGTGGTTGCCCGCCGCAAGGCGGGTGGCCACGGTGTATCCCTGGAAGCTGCCGCTCTCCTCGACGGTGCCGCCGAAGGGCTGGAGGCGGAAGACGCGCTCCGGATTGGCGTCGCTCCACCGCGGCATGGCAAGGGAGAGCAGCCGCCCATCCTTCGCCACCTCCAGATCCAGGGGGAAGTCGGCGCCGCGGTGGCGCACCACCGCCCTGGCGTGCCGGGCGTCAATTGGCTCCCAGCGGACATCCTCGCCCGGCAGGAGGGCGGCGGGCACCCAGAGCGCCGCCTCGGCGATTAACCGCGCCGCGGCGGAGCGGGCGATGTCCGGCGTCCCGCCCGCCCTGGCGACCGGAATCGTGCCGAGCAGCCAGAAGCGCGTCCATGCCTCGCCCCCGGCGCAGGCATCCGCCCCAGAGATGCGCATCGGCCAGCGCCCGCGCATGGAGGCGATCCAGACGAAGCCATGCGGCGGGGCGAGAAGCTGGCGGGCGCGCATGCGCAGGTAGCGGGGGGCATCGCGGTCGCCGAGGCCGAATTCGCCCTCCATCTCGATCTCCGCGACGCGCCGCAGCGGCGTGCCGGGTGCGATGGCGCGCAGGATGTAGCGCCTTGCCGGGGCGGGGAGGCCATCGGCCATTGCCGGATCGAAGCCCGCCGGCGGCCCGGCGGCCTCGCCCTGGGCGGCGAGCCATGCCCAGGCGGCGCGGGCACGCCGCGCATCGGCCAGCCGGACGGCCTGCGCCCCGAGCAGGCCAAGCCCGGCCAGCCCGGCGGCGGCCAGGACCGGGATCCCGCCTTTCCCAGACCTCTCGGGCATCGCTGCGCCTCGGACCCGTCCGGGACGATCGCAGGCTAGCCGTAGACCAGGGCGGTCTCCATGCCCCGCGACATCTCCTTCGGCACCTCCTGCCCGGTCAGGCTGAGCGCCACGGCCTCCGCCACCCGGATCCCGTCCACCCCGGCGGAGAGGATGCCCCCGGCATAGCCGGCGCCCTCGCCGGCCGGGAACAGGCCGGCGGTGTTCAGGCTCTGGAAGCGTGCGTCGCGGCGGATGCGGATGGGGCTGGAGGTGCGCGTCTCCACCCCGGTCATCACCGCATCCGGGTGGGCGAAGCCGCGGATCTGGCGGTCGAAATGCGGCAGCGCCTCGCGGATCGCTGCCACCACGTAATCCGGCAGGCAGGTGGCGAGGTTGGCGGGCGTCACCCCCGGCTTGTAGCTGGGCGCCACCGCGCCGATCGCGGTGGAGGGGCGCCCGGCCAGGAAATCCTCCACGCGCTGCGCCGGGGCGCGGTACTCGCCGCCGCCGGCGAGGAAGGCGGCGCTTTCCCATCGGCGCTGGAACTCGACACCGGCCAGCACGTCGCCCGGATAGTCCGCCGGAGAGATGCCGACGACGATGCCGGCATTGGCGTTGAATTCGGCGCGCGAATACTGGCTCATGCCATTGGTGACGACGCGGCCCGGCTCGCTGGTCGCGGCCACCACCCGGCCGCCGGGGCACATGCAGAAACTGTAGACGCTGCGGCCATTGGCGCAGTGATGCACCAGCTTGTAGTCGGCGGCGCCGAGCAGCTTATTCCCCGCATTCGGCCCGAAGCGGGCGCGGTCTATCCAGCTCTGCGGATGCTCGATCCGGACGCCGATGGAGAAGGGCTTGGGTTCCAGATACACGCCGCGGTCGCGCAGCATCGCGAAGGTGTCGCGGGCGCTGTGGCCGATGGCGAGCACCACATGGTCGGCCTCGATCACCTCGCCGCTTTCCAGCACGACGCCCTCGATGCGGCGGTTGCCCTCAGGGTCAGTGGCGATCCGCAGGTCCGTGACCTTGGACTGGAAGCGGTACTCGCCGCCGAGGGATTCGATGGTCGCGCGGATGCTCTCCACCATCGTCACCAGGCGGAAGGTGCCGATATGCGGCTTGGAGAGGTAGAGGATCTCCTCCGGCGCCCCGGCCTTGACGAATTCCTCCAGCACCTTGCGGCCGTAGTGCCGTGGATCCTTGATCTGGCTGTGCAGCTTGCCGTCGGAGAAGGTACCGGCGCCGCCCTCGCCGAACTGGACATTGCTCTCCGGATCGAGGGTGGAGCGGCGCCAGAGGCCCCAGGTGTCCTTGGTGCGCTCCCGCACCAGCTTGCCGCGCTCCAGGATGATCGGCCGGAAGCCCATCTGCGCCAGGACCAGCCCGGCCATGATCCCGCAGGGGCCGGTGCCGATCACCACCGGGCGTTTCGGCCCCGGCTCCGGCGCGCGGGCGACGAAGCGGTAGCGCATGTCGGGGGCGGGCTTGAGGTGCGGGTCCCCGGCATGGCGGCGCAGCAGGCGCGCTTCGTCCCGCACCTCCAGGTCCAGGGTATAGACTAGGCTGATCGCCGCCGGCTTCCGCGCGTCATAGCCGCGGCGGAAGATGGTGAAGCCCAGCAGGTCCGAATCCTTGATGCCGAGCCGTTTCAGGATCGCGGCGCGGAGCGCCGCCTCGGGGTGGTCGAGGGGCAGGCGTAATTCGGTCAGTCGCAACATTCGGGGGATCGTCCGGGGAGGGCGTGAAGATAGGGGCTGAAGGGCCGCTTCCCAAGCTTGTCCGGCGGCCAGGGGATGTTATGTAATAACGTCATGCGGCTTCCCTGGACCGACCCCCTGGCCCTGTCCTCCGGCTCCGGCGCCCGAATGGCGCTGGCGGCGGCAGTGGCGGCGGCGCTCTGGGTGGCGGTGGCCTGGGCCCTGGCGGCATGAGCGCCGCCCTGGCCTCGGAGGTGCCGGAGATCCGCATCTCCGACCTCACCATCTGCCATGAGCGGCGGCCGGCGGTGCATCACCTTTCCGGCCGTTTCGCGCCGGGCAGCCTGACCGCGGTGGTCGGCCCGAACGGCGCCGGCAAGACCACCCTGCTGCGGGCCCTGGCCGGCCTGCACCCGCCGCAGGAGGGTCGGATCGAGCCGGTCGGCGGCAAGGCCCGCATCGCCCTGCTGCCGCAGCAATCCGCGCTGGACCGGAGCTTCCCGCTCTCCTGCCTGGATGCCGTGCTGCTCGGCCTCTGGGCCGAGGCCGGACCATTCCGCGCCATGCCGAAGGACGCCAAGGCCCGCGCCGAGGCGGCGCTGGAAGCGGTCGGGCTTTCCGGCTTCGGGCGGCGGCCGGTGGGCAGCCTCTCCGCCGGGCAGTTCCAGCGGGTGCTCTTCGCCCGGCTGCTGCTGCAGGACGCGCCTGTGATCCTGCTGGACGAGCCGCTCAACGCCCTGGATGCCCGCACCGCCGCCGATCTGCTGGCCGTGGTGAAGCGCTGGCATGGCGAGGGGCGGACGGTCATCGCCGTGCTACACGACCTGGAGCTGGTCCGCCGCGAATTCCCGAACACCCTGCTGCTGGCCCGCGACTGTCTCGGCTGGGGCCCGACCGAGCAGGTGCTGACCGCCGCCAACCGCCTGCGCGCCCGCATGATGGCCGAGGCCTGGGCCGAGGAGGCCGAGGCCTGCCGGCGCAGCGAAGGGATGCGCGCCGCCTGATCCCGGACCTGCTCTTCGGCCCTTTCGTCGAATTCGGCTTCCTCCGCCGCGCCCTGGTCGGCTGCCTGGCCCTGTCCGTGGCGGCGCCGCCGCTCGGCCTGTTCCTGATGCTGCGCAGGATGAGCCTGACGGCCGACGTGCTGGCGCATGGCATCCTGCCCGGCGTCGCCGCCGGCTTCCTGCTGGCCGGGCTCTCCGTCCCGGCCATGGCGGCGGGGGGGCTGGTGGCGGGCCTGGCCGTGGCGCTCGGTGCCGGCGCGCTGTCCCGGGCGACGGGAGGCCGGGAGGATGCCTCGTTGGCCGCGCTGTATCTGGTGGCGCTGGCGCTGGGCGTGGCGCTGATCTCCTGGCGCGGCGGGGCGGTGGAGCTGACGCAGCTCCTCTTCGGCAGCGTGCTCGGGGTGGATGACGCGGCGCTGCTGCTGATGGCCGGCACCGCGACCCTGACGCTGGCGGCGCTGGCCCTGGCCTGGCGGCCGCTGGTGCTGGAATGCTTCGATCCCGGCTTCGCCGCCGCGGTCGGCGCCAAGGGCGCCTGGTGGCATATGGGCTTCCTGGCCCTGGTGGTGCTGAACCTGCTGGCGGCTTTCCAGGCGCTCGGCACGCTGATGGCCGTCGGGCTGATGATGCTGCCCCCCATTGCGGCACGGCACTGGGCGCGGGGCGTGGGCGGCATGGCCTATGCCGCCTGCGGTATCGCCGCGCTTGCCGCCTATGCCGGGCTGTTGCTCTCCTTCCATCTGGATGTGCCGGCCGGGCCGGCGGTGGTGTTGAGCGCCGGCCTGGCCTGGGCGATCTCGGTGCTCGCGGGGCCGGTGGATGGGCTGCTGCCGCGCCTCATCCGGCGGAGGCATCTGGCGGGTTAGCGGCCGCCGGCGGGGATCACCTGGATCTTGTATGCAGAATACTGCGTAACGATCCCAATCAGCCCCGGATCTCGTCTAGAATAGCGTGGCGCCGGGGATGGCAGACACCGCGAGCCGTGTGAAAGGCGGGCCCGGCGCGGGGAGGGCTCTTTCATGGAATGGAGCGTAGCGCGCGTGGCCGCCCGGGCTGCGCGCCGGGGAAAACCTGGGTGGCGACACGACCGCTCTCGTTCTTGGCAATGCGAATCCGGGATCGCCTTCCATGACGATTGGAAATCCACTGCACCACACGACGCGCGGCGCGCTCCTCTCGGCGGTCGCTGCGGCGGCCCTGCTCGCCCCTGCGCCAATCGCCCAGGCCCAGCAGGCCCCGGCGCCGCATCAGCATGCTCCCGTCGTCGCACCCTCCGCCGGCGCCGGCCGCGTCGAGCTTGGCGGCTACCAGCATGACCTGCCGCGCGGCGCCGCCGCGCCCACCAGCGACGAGACGCCGCCGCTGGTCGACACGCTCGGCCGGCTGAGCTGGCCTTCGGGCACCTCTAACCTGCAGGCGCAAGCCTATTTCGACCAGGGCTACCGCTTCGCCTGGGCCTTCAACCATGCCGAGGCCGCGCGCGCCTTCCGCGCCGCCCAGGCGCTCGACCCCGATTGCGCCATGTGCTTCTGGGGCGAGGCCTGGGTGCTCGGGCCGCACATCAATTTCGGCATGGAGGAGGATGCCAATCGCCGCGCCCTGGCGGCGCTGGCGGAGGCACGCCGTCTGGCGCCCCGGGCTGGGGAGATGCGGGCGGCGCTGATCGAGGCGCTGTCGCAGCGCTACTCAGCCGATCCGAATGCCGACCGCAAGGCGCTGGACCGCGCCTTCGCCGAGGCGATGGAGGCGGTGCAGGCCCGCTTCCCGCACGACCCGAACCTGGCCCTACTGACCGCCGATGCGCTGATGAATCTCAGCCCCTGGGACTACTGGGAGGATGGCGGGCGGAGGCCAAAGGGGAAGACGGAAAAGATCGTCGCCCTGCTGGAAGGCGTGCTCGGCACGCGGCAATCGCCAATCACCCCCGACCCGCTGCATCCCGGCGCCATCCACCTCTACATCCACACCGTCGAGGCATCGGACCGGCCGGAGCGCGCGGCACCGCATGCGGCGCGGCTGGAGGCGACCATGCCCGGCGCCGGGCATCTCGTGCACATGCCGGCGCATATCTGGTACCGCCTCGGCATGTGGCGGG
>CALGVL010000065.1 GCA_937930165.1 uncultured Acetobacteraceae bacterium | reverse complement strand
AGGACTTCTCCGCCATGCTCGATGCGCAATGCGAGCTGACGGGGGTGAAGCCGCCGCGGCTGAAAGGCTAGGCAATACTCCCTCCGGTTCCGGAGCCCGGATGGGGGCGTGGCAGCGTAACCACCGGGAACCCGGCAGCACGGCTTCCGATAGCGAGGGGAAGGAGCTGCGCGATGAACGACATCCCGACATCCCGCCCCGGCGGCCCGGACGCGACCCCGCGCGGGCAGGATTCGGGGGAAGGCCTGCTGGAGCGGCTGCGCCGCTCCTTCGGCGCCCCCTCCGGCCGCGGCAACCCGCACCGGCCGGAGGGCCGCAAGCCGTCGCCGAAGGAGAAGCGGGCCAATCTCTGGTACTGGGTCGCCGCCTTCTTCCTCCTGCTGCTGTTCCAGGGCTGGTTCGCCGCGAACCAGGCGGTCGAGCACGTCGCCTACAGCGACTTCCTGCAGATGGTGCGGGACCACAAGCTCGCCACCGTCCAGGTGGAGGGCTCGCGCCTGACGGGCGAGCTGCGCGAACCGCTGCCGAATGGGCGCAAGCTGGTCAGCACCACCGCCGTGCCGCAGCCCCTGGCGCAGGAATTGGAGGCGGGCGGCGTCCGCTTTACCGGCGTGGTGCCGAATCCCTTCTGGAGCAACCTGCTCTCCTGGGTGCTGCCGCCGCTGATCTTCATCGGCTTCTGGGTGCTGGTCTTCCGCCGCTACGCGCAGCGCCTGGGCGCCGGGGGCGGGCTGATGTCCATCGGCAAGTCGCGCGCCAAGATCTATGTCGAGACCGACACCAAGACCACCTTCGCCGATGTTGCCGGCGCCGACGAGGCCAAGGAGGAGCTGAAGGAGATCGTCGATTTCTTGAAGAATCCGGGGGAATATGGCCGGCTCGGCGCGCGGGTGCCGAAGGGGGTGCTGCTGGTCGGCCCGCCGGGGACGGGCAAGACGCTGCTCGCCCGCGCGGTGGCGGGGGAGGCCGGGGTGCCTTTCTTCTCCATCTCCGGCGCCGAATTCGTCGAGATGTTCGTGGGCGTCGGCGCCGCCCGGGTGCGCGATCTGTTCCAGCAGGCGCGGGAGAAGGCACCGGCCATCATCTTCATCGACGAGCTGGACGCGCTCGGCCGCGCCCGCGGCGCCTATGGCTTCGGCGCCAATGACGAGAAGGAGCAGACGCTGAACCAGCTCCTGGTCGAGCTGGACGGCTTCGACCCGCGCGCCGGCGTGGTCCTGCTGGCCGCGACCAACCGGCCGGAGATCCTGGATCCCGCCCTGCTGCGGGCCGGCCGGTTCGACCGCCAGGTGCTGGTGGATCGCCCTGACAAGAAGGGTCGCGCCTCGATCCTGGCGCTGCATCTGCGCCGGATCAGGACGGCGCCGGACGTCTCCCCTGAACGGATTGCGGAACTGACACCCGGCATGACCGGGGCGGATCTCGCCAATGTCGTCAACGAGGCCGCCCTGCTCGCCACCCGCCGCGGCGCCAGCCAGGTCGCGATGACCGACATCAACGAGGCGATCGAGCGCATCGTGGCCGGCCTGGCACGTCGGACGCGGGTGCTGAGTCCGCAGGAGCGCGAGATGGTCGCCTTCCACGAGACCGGCCATGCCCTGGTCGCGCTGTCCCTGCCGGGGACGGACCCCGTGCACAAGATCTCCATCATCCCGCGCGGCGTCGGCGCGCTCGGCTACACCATCCAGCGCCCGACGGAGGACCGCTTCCTGATGACCCGGGAGGAGCTGGAGCACAAGATGATGGTGCTGCTCGGCGGCCGGGCGGCGGAACTGCTGGTCTTCGACCGCCTCTCGACCGGCGCGGCGGATGACCTGCAGCGCGTCACCGACATCGCCCGCAGCATGGTGACGCGCTACGGCATGTCCGACCGGCTCGGCAGCGTCGCCTATGAGCGGCAGGAGCGCAGCTTCCTCGGCGGCCCCGGCATGCTGCCGCAGGAGCCGCGCGGGCGCGAGTATGGCGAGGCGACGGGGGACGCCATCGACGAGGAGGTGCGCGCCCTGGTGGACCAGGCCCTGGAGCGGACGCTGAACCTCCTCCGCGAGCGCCGCGACGTGCTGGAGCGCACCGCGCGGCAATTGCTGGAGAAGGAAACCCTGGACGAGGCGGAACTGGCCAGGCTGGTCGGGCGCCCGGAACCGCCCGCCCGGCATGCAGCGGCGTAGGGTCGCACGGTCTTGAACCGGGCGGCGGCGAGACTATCAATTTCATAGTCCGCCGGGTGCTCGGCCGAGGCCCGGCACATATCGGCGATCATGCCGCCTGGCTCCATGTTGCTTCGCAAGGAGGATGTGGAAATGAGGGCGGAGTCCGGTTCCGGCCCCATGCTCCGGCCCCCTCCGGGGACCGCCGGGAAGCGCGACGCCGGCCTGCGCCATTCCCCGGTGATGGAGGATATGGCAGGGCTGCTGGGGCGCGCGCTGGTCTATGCGCTGTCCATGCTCGGGCTGCTCCATGTGCTCGACATGGTCGTGGCCGCACGGTGACGGCGAGCCCGCCCTGGTCGCACGGCCTGCCGCCAAGGCGGTCGCGGCGCGATCCGGGCCCGGGATACTGGGCCAATGCGGCCGCCATCACCTGCCTGGCGGCAATGCCGTTCCCCTTCTTCTGGGCGCCGCCTCTGTGGGTCGGCCTTCTCCTCGCGCCCCCGCCAATGCCGCCCCTGGCAATGACGGGGGCCATCCTGCGGGGGCTGGAGCGGAAGGAGCGGGCCGGGGATGCCGCCGCGCATCCGGCAGGAACCGAAGCGGCCGCCGGCATCGACGATGCCACGCCTGCGCGCCCGGCTCCGCCAGGTGGTGGACCGAAAATCGGTGGAGATGCGGAGGAGCGCCGGCGCCGCGCCACGGTTCAGGCCCGGCCCGATGCCCGAGGCAGAACGGCGCGGAATGCGGGGCAGGACCGCCGCAGGCAAGCCGCGTCGCGGCAGCCCGGGCCGGAGCCCGGATAAGCGCCGCCATCCGCTGACATTCCCTGAATCGCGCGCCCTGAATCGCGCGCCGGAAGGCTGCGTGCCGGTGGGACGGCAATCGTTCCTCGCGACGCCATGGATCCCGCATGCGGCAGCGGCGCTTCAACCAGGCCGGCGGCCAGGCGGTCGCCGGCCCCGCCCTTGGCGCGTCTCGCGCCAGTGTCGTCCCGGCCCGCCATACGGCTGGGCGCACGAATCACAGCAGGAGACCGGAACCTTGACCATGCGCATCGCCCAGGTCGCGCCGCTCGCAGAGGCAGTCCCCCCACTCCTCTATGGCGGCACTGAGCGGATCGTGTCCTATCTGACGGAAGAACTGGTGGCGCTCGGCCACGAGGTGACGCTCTTCGCCAGTGGCGACAGCCGCACCGCCGCGCGGCTGAAGGCCATTACCCCCCAGGCGCTGCGCCTGGATCCCGCGGTGCGCGACGCCCTGGCGCCGCATGTGCTGATGCTGACGCGCCTGCTGGAATGCACAGGCGAGTTCGACATCATCCACTTCCACATCGACCACCTGCACCTGCCCCTGATGCGCGGCGCCGGCGTGCCCTTCGTCACCACCCTGCACGGGCGGCTGGACCTGCCGGAGATCGAGCCGCTGTTCCGCGCCTTCCCTGAGGCGCCCTTCGTCTCCATCTCGGATTCCCAGCGCCGGCCGCTGCCCTTCGCCAATTGGGCCGGAACGGTGCATCACGGCCTGCCGGAAGGATTGCTGCGCCCCTCCCTGCGGCATGAGGGCTATCTTGCCTTCCTCGGCCGGATCTCGCCGGAGAAGGGGCCGGAGGCGGCCATCCGCATCGCCCGCGCCGCTGGCATGCCGCTGCGCATCGCCGCCAAGGTGGACCAGGCGGACCGCGCCTATTTCGAGGCGGTGGTCCGCCCGATGCTGAACGAGCCCGGCATTGAGTTCATCGGCGAGATCGCCGAGGCGGAAAAAGCCGGGTTCCTGGGCGGCGCCGCCGCGCTGCTCTTCCCGATCCAGTGGCCGGAGCCCTTCGGCCTGGTGATGATCGAGGCAATGGCCTGCGGCACGCCGGTGATCGCCTACAACCGCGGCTCGGTGCCGGAGGTGCTGGAGGACGGCGTGACGGGCTTCCTGGTGGAGGATGAAAAGGGGGCGCTGGCGGCGCTACGCCGGCTGGACCGGCTGGACCGCGCCGCGGTCCGGCGGGCCTTCGAGGCCCGCTTCACCGCCCGGCGCATGGCCGAGGATTACCTCGCGCTCTACCGCCGTCTCATCGCGGCGCAGTCGCGTCCCCGGCTGCTGGTCGTCGGGGGGCGCCCGGTGGCCGAGGGGCCGGACACCCCCGCGGCCTGAGCCGGCCGGCGCTCAGCCGTTCTGCTTGAGATAGGCGATGAGGTCGTTCATCTGCTGCTGGTTGCGCAGCCCCGGATAGGTCATCCGGTTGCCGGGTATCGCCTCCCTGGGGTTGGCGATGTAGGCGCGGAAGTTTTCATCCGTCCAGATGAACCCCTCCTCGCCCTTCTTCTTCATGGCGAGGGAGTAGTTGAAGCCCTGCACCGAGGCCGCCTTGCGCCCGAGGATGCCGTGCAGGTTCGGCCCGACGCCGTTGCGCCCGCCGGCGTCGATCGTGTGGCAGGCGCGGCACTGGTTGAACACCCGCCTTCCCGCCTCCGCATCCTGTGCGCG
>CALGVL010000064.1 GCA_937930165.1 uncultured Acetobacteraceae bacterium | reverse complement strand
TCCGCGCCGCGCGGCGCGCCTGGGCCAGGCCGACCTGGTTCAGCGGGATGTCCACATTGCCCTGGGAGAGCCCCTGCGCGTTCCAGTCCGTCTCGCCATGGCGGAGGAACCAGAAGGCCACCGGGTTCAGGCGGGCCTGCTTGGAAGCGGAGAGGTCGTTCATTCAGCGCTCGGCCCTTTCCTGCGCAATGGGAAACAGGCGCCGGCCCGTCAGGCCGGCAGCCCTTCCTGCTGCAAGGCCCGCTGCACCGCCGGCCGCGCCAGCATGGCCTTCAGATGCGCGTCGAGATGCGGCGGCAGCGTCATGCCGGAGCGGCGCGTAGCCCAGTATTCCACGAAGAACAGAGCCGCATCCGCTACTGAATAGCCGGAGGGCAGAAGCCAGGTATCGCCCTTCCAGCCCTTCTCCAACACATCGAAATACTTGGCCGCCAGCTGCTTGCCCTGCTCGATCACCTTGGGCTGGTCGGCTTCGTTCGGCGTGAAATTCGCGGCTCGGAACTGCCGGGTGAAGCCCTGCGGGTGAATGGTGCCGCAGATATAGTCCATGGCTTCCAGGCAGCGGATCTCGCCCTCGGGGTCCGTGGGCATGAGCTTCGCCTGCGGATTGGTCCGCGCCAGCCAAGTGGCGATCACCGGCCATTCCGTCAGCACCGAGCCGTCGTCCCGCTGCAGGGCGGGCACCTTGGACTTCGGATTGATCGCCACGTATTCCGGCTTGTACTGGGCGCCGTCCTTCAGCGGGACCATGGCCAGCTCATAGGGCTTGCCGATCTCCTCCAGCACCACATGGATGCCGACCGAGCAGGCACCCGGCGAGTAGTAGAGCTTCATCCCTCGATCCCCCTTATCGCCGCCTCAGGCCAGGCCCTCCGCCTTCAGCGCCCGCTGCACCGCCGGCCGCGCATTCATGCGCGCGTAATGCGCCCCGACATTCTCCGGCAATTCCTTCTTCAGCCGCGCATTCCACCAGTAGGAAACATAGAACAGCGCGCTGTCGGCGAAGGAATAATGGCCGAGTAGGTAGTCCTTGCCCGCCAGCGCCTGGTTCATCAGGTGCAGGCCCTTCGCGAAGATCTCCTCGCCCCGCGCCTTCACTGCATCGTGGTCGGCCTCACTCGGCGCGAAGTTGGCGGGGCGGAAGATGCGGGAGAAGCCCTGCATGTGCATGGTGGCGACGCAGTAGTCGGTCAACTCCAGCGCCCGGGCCTGGTATTCCGGCCCTTCCGGCATGATCAGGGCGTTGGGATTGGTCGCGGCCAGCCAGAAGGCGATAGCCGGGTATTCCGTCAGCACCGAGCCGTCATCCCGCACCAGGGTCGGCACCTTGGACTTCGGGTTGATCGCGGTGAATTCCGGCCTGAACTGGGCCCCTTCGCGGAGGTTGACCAGCACCGCCTCATAGGGTTTGCCGATCTCCTCCAGCAGCACATGGATGCCCAAGGAGCAAGCGCCGGGCGAATAGTAGAGCTTCATGGTCGGACCCTCCCGTGAGTGCCGGCGCCAATCTGGACCGGCCACGGCCTCAATTGAAGAGGGAGGAGACCGAGCTTTCCTCGCTGATCCGCCGGACCGCCTCGGCCAGCAGGGGGGCGATGGTCACTTGCCGGATATTGGTGGCGACGCGCACCGCTTCCGTGGCCAGGATGCTGTCCGTCACCGTCATCATCTCGATCGGCGAGGCGCCGACCCGCGCCACCGCCCCGCCCGAGAAGACGCCATGCGTCACATAGACACTGACGCCATTGGCCCCGTTCCGGATCAGCGCCTCGGCGGCATTGCACAGCGTCCCGCCGGAATCGACGATGTCGTCCATCAGGATGCAGTGGCGGTCGGCGACGTCGCCGATCACATTCATCACTTCCGAGACGCCGGCGCGTTCCCGCCGCTTGTCGATGATTGCCAGGTCGGTGTGCAGCCGGGCGGCCAGGGCGCGGGCCCGGACCACGCCGCCCACATCCGGGGAGACGACCATCAGGTCACGGCCCTTGTAGCGTTCCGTGATGTCACGGCTGAAGAGCGGCGCGGCGAAGAGGTTGTCCACGGGGATATCGAAGAAGCCCTGGATCTGCGCGGCGTGCAGATCCATGGTCAGCACCCGGTTGGCGCCGGCGGCGGTGATCAGATTCGCCACCAGCTTGGCCGAGATCGGCGTGCGCGGGCCCGATTTCCTGTCCTGCCGCGCATAGCCGAAATAGGGGATCACCGCCGTGATCCGCCGGGCGCTGCCGCGGCGCAGCGCGTCCAGCGTGATCAGCAGCTCCATCAGGTTGTCGTTCGCGGGGTAGCTGGTGGACTGGACCACGAAGACGTCCTCGCCGCGGACGTTCTCATGGATCTCCACGAAGACTTCCATATCCGCGAAACGGCGGATGGAGGCGCTGGTCAGCGGCAGGCCGAGCGAGGCCGCCATGGCCTCAGCCAGCGGGCGGTTGCTGTTGCAGGCAACAATCTTCATCCCAACCGGCCCCCTTCTGCGCCTCTCGCTAGCCCCGCGCTGGCGGGATAACGCCCAACCGGCGGCGCGCGACATATCAAGCTGACGAAACTGTGTAAATCGTGGCCGGGCTGCGTCGCGGGCATATCAGTGCCGCGCGCGGCCCCGGGCCGGCCACCCGGCCAGGCCACGCAACCCAGGCGCGATTAACTGCATCGAAACTCCCGCCGAGGCAAATTTTGCCGCACCGGCAGCAGGCCGGCCGAGAGGGTGGAAGATGCAGCCACGCTTGCAGCCAAGGCAGGAAGCCAGATGGGCGGCGTGATCGCCGGGCTGAAGGCGCTCGGCCCAAAACGGCTGATGCTGCTGGGCGGGGTCGGCTTCGCCCTGCTCGGGCTGCTCGCGGTGCTGGCGCTCCGGGCGGGGGAGCCGCAGATGGCGCCCCTCTATGGGGAACTGGAGCCGCGCGACGCGGCGGCGGTGGTGGCGGTGCTGGAACAGCAGCGCATCCCGCACCGACTGGCCGCCGGCGGCACGCAGGTCCTGGTGCCCGTGGACCAGGTGCCGCGCCTCAGGCTGCTGCTGGCGCGGGAGGGCCTGCCGGCCGGGGGCGGCGTCGGCTGGGAGATCTTCGACCGTGGCGAATCGCTGACCACCACCCCCTTCCAGCAGGATGTGAACCGCCTCCGCGCGCTGGAGGGCGAACTGTCCCGCACCATCCGCGGCTTGGCCGGGGTACGCAACGCCCGCGTCCATCTGGTGCTGCCGCGCCGGGAAGCCTTCTCGCGCGAGCGGGGGGAGGCGCAGGCCAGCGTCGTCCTCACCATGCAGGGCGCGCAGCGGCTGGACCGGGAGGGGGTGCAGGCGGTGCTGCACCTGGTCGCCACCGCCGTGCCGGGCCTTAAGCCGCAGAACGTCTCCATCGTGGACAGTCGGGGGGAGCTTCTGGCGCGCGGCGGCCAGGCGCTTGCCGGCTCGGCCCAGGGGATCGCCCTGTCGCAGGAGGAAATGCGGCGCGGGCAGGAACTGCGCATCGCACGGGCGGTGGAGGAACTGCTGGAACGGACCCTTGGCCCCGGCCGGGTCCGGGCCGAAGCGACGGTGGAGATGGATTTCGACCGGGTGGAGACCCGAGAGGAACGCTTCGACCCCGACAACCAGGTGGCCCGCAGCCAGCAGAGCGTGATCGAGCAGAATCGCGGCGCCGAGCCGCCACCGACCACCGTGGCCACCAACCTGCCCGGCGCGGACCTTCAGACCGGCAGCGGCGCCAGCCAGGAGAACCGGCAGGAGGAGACGACGAATTACGAGATCGGCCGGTCCACCCGCAGTGTGCTGCGGGAGCATCCGGTGGTGCGCCGCCTGTCCGTCGCCGTCCTTGTGGACGGGGTGATGGAGCCGCAGCCCGGCGGGGAGCCCCGCTGGCGGGAGCGCACGCCGGAGGAACTGGCCCGCCTCGCCACCCTGGTCCGCAGCGCCATCGGCTTCGACGAACGGCGCGGCGACAAGGTGGAGGTCGTCTCCATGCGCTTCGTCCCGGAGGATGCGCCGCTGGCCGAGCCGGCCGGGCTGTTCGGCCTGTTCACCCCCGCCATGTTGACCCGGCTGGCGGAGAGCGCCCTGCTGGCCCTGGTAGCGCTGGCCGCCATCCTGCTGCTCGGCCGGCCGGTGGTGGGGCGGCTCTCGGCCTCGCTGGCGCCACAGCCGGCGCTCGCCGCGGCGCCGGACGGCGCAGCCCCTGCGGCGCTGCCAGCAGCGGGGTCCGATGGCGCGGCCCTGCCGCAGGGGACCGACCCGGCCGCCTTGCCGCCGGCCGAGGGCCTGGTGTCCCTGGCGCATGTAGAAGGGCAGATGCGCGCCTCCTCCCTGCAGGCGCTGGTGCAACTGGTGGAGAGCCATCCGGACGAATCGCTCTCCGTGCTCCGCCGCTGGCTCAGCCCGGAGGGTGAATGAGCAAGGCACGCACACTGACCGGACCGCAGAAGGCGGCGGCGCTGATGCTGGCGCTGGGGGAGGAGCATGCGGCCCCCCTCCTTGCCCGCATGCATGAGGATGAGATCCGCGATCTCTCCGCCGCCATGGCCTCGCTCGGCACCATCCCGGCGGTGGTGGTCGAGGATCTCTGCCGCGAATTCGGGGAGCAGCTCGGCCAGGCTGGCACCCTTGTTGGCACCTATGAGAGCACGGAGCGGCTGCTGCTGAAGACCCTGCCGCCCGACCGTGTGGCCCAGATCATGGAGGAGATCCGGGGTCCCGCCGGCCGCACCATGTGGGACAAGCTGGGCAACGTGAATGAGGCGGTGCTGGCGAACTACCTGAAGAACGAATACCCGCAGACCGTCGCCGTGGTGCTGACCAAGGTGAAGCCCGACCACGCTGCCCGCGTGCTCTCCCTGCTGCCGGAGGGCTTCGCGATGGAAGTGGTGATGCGCATGCTGCGCATGGAGACGGTGCAGAAGGAAGCCCTGGAGGGCGTCGAGCGCACCCTGAAGGCGGAATTCATGTCCAGCCTGGCGCGCGCGCAGCGCCGCGACGCGCATGAGATGATGGCGGAGATCTTCAACAATCTCGACCGCCAGTCGGAAGCCCGCATCCTGGCCGCGCTGGAGGAGCGCAACCGCGACGCGGCGGAGCGCATCCGCAGCCTGATGTTCACCTTCGAGGATCTGAACCGCCTGGACGGCCCCGGGCTGCAGACCCTGCTGCGCATGGTGGAGAAGGACAAGCTGGCCCTGGCGCTGAAGGGCGCCTCCGAAAGCCTGCGCGAGCTGTTCATGCGCAACCTGACGGAACGCGCCGCCAAGCTGCTGCGCGACGACATCGCCGCGCTCGGCCCCGTGCGGCTACGCGACGTGGACGAGGCGCAGGCCAGTATCGTGGCGCTGGCGAAGGATCTGGCGGCACAGGGGCAGATCGTCCTGCAGGACGGGCGCGAGGAGGAAATGCTGGCATGACCGGCACGGGCTTCGAGCCGATCCTGGCCGGGCTCCGGCCGCAGCCGCGCGCCGTCGTACCCAGTGGCGGCGCCCTCGCCGTGCCGGATTTCGACGCGCCGCCGCCGCCCGAGCCGGATCCGGCGGTGCTGGCCGCGGAGGCTGAGGCGGCGCTGCAGGCGCAACTGGCGGCGGCACGGGCCGAGGGCTTCGCGGCAGGCGAGGCATCCGGGCTGCGCCAGGCGGCGGAGTCCCGGGCAGCGGCGGAAGCAGCGGCGCTGGACAGGATCGCCATGGCGCTGGAGGGCATTGCCGCCGCGGCCGGCGATGCCGTGACGGAAGCGGCGGAGGCGTTGGCGCGGTTGCTGCTGGCGGCTC
>CALGVL010000063.1 GCA_937930165.1 uncultured Acetobacteraceae bacterium | reverse complement strand
GCGGTCGGTGATAATCCGGTTGACGACCCTTTCGCCGGTCAGCGGCAGGCTGCACTGCTTCAGCAGCTTGGGCTTGCCGCCGGCGGTGTGCTCCATCAGCACGATCACGCGCTTTACCCCGGCGACGAGGTCCATCGCCCCGCCCATCCCCTTCACCATCTTGCCGGGGATCATCCAGTTCGCCAGGTCGCCGTTCTGCGCCACCTGCAGCGCGCCGAGGATCGACAGGTCGATATGCCCGCCGCGGATCATGCCGAAGCTCTGGGCACTGTCGAAATAGCTGCTGGTCGGGAGTTCGGTGATGGTCTGCTTGCCGGCATTGATCAGGTCCGGATCCTCCTCCCCCTCATAGGGGAAGGGGCCGAGGCCGAGCATGCCGTTCTCGCTCTGCAACTGCACGTTGACGCCGGCGGGGACGTGGTTCGCCACCAGCGTCGGGATGCCGATGCCGAGATTGACGTAGAAACCGTCCTGCAATTCCTGCGCGGCGCGGGCCGCCATCTGGTCGCGGGTCCAGGGCATGGGCGTGGCTCCTCTCTCAGGCCGCTGCGTTCTCGCTGCCGGCGCCGGCGGCGGCCGGCTCCCGCTTGCGGGTTGTGCGCTGCTCGATCCGCTTCTCGTAATCCGCGGGCAGGGCGATGATGCGCTGCACGAAGATGCCAGGGGTGACGATGTGGTCCGGGTCGATCTCGCCCGGCTTCACCAGATGCTCCACCTGCGCCACCGTCACCTTCGCGGCCGTTGCCATGACGGGGTTAAAATTCCGGGCGGTCTTGCGGTAGACGAGGTTCCCCTCAGTATCGCCCATATAGGCATGGATGATGGCGAGGTCGGCGAAGAGGCCGCGCTCCATCACATAGGTTTCGCCATCGAATTCCTGGGTGGGCTTGCCCTTCGCCACCTCGGTCCCGACGCCGGTCCTGGTGAAGAAGGCGGGGATGCCAGCGCCGCCGGCGCGGATGCGCTCGGCCAGTGTCCCCTGCGGGTTGAACTCGATCTCAAGCTCGCCGGCCAGGTACTGCTCGGCGAAGAGCTTGTTCTCCCCGACATAGCTGCTGATCATCTTGCGGATCTGCCGGGTCTGCAGCAGCAGTCCGAGCCCGGCATCGTCGATCCCCGCATTGTTCGAGACGACGGTGAGGTCCTTCACCCCGCTGTCCCGGATGGCCTCGATCAGCGCGCTCGGGATGCCGCAGAGGCCGAAGCCGCCGGACATGATCATCATGCCGTCGCGCAGCAGGCCGGCGAGCGCCGCCCGAGCGTCCGGATACACCTTCTTCATAGGCCGAAGCTCCCTGGCAGGGACCGAAATGCAGTCGCAACCTAGTCTTCGGGCGTGGTGCGCGGAAGGGCCTCAAGGGGCCTTGCAGCGCTTCAAGGCCGCCGCTATACCCCCGCCACTCTCCGGGGGGCCATAGCTCAGTTGGGAGAGCGCTTGAATGGCATTCAAGAGGTCAGGGGTTCGACTCCCCTTGGCTCCACCAGTTCGAAACCGCCTCCGATCAGGGACTTAGCCGCCTAGCGGGCCCCGGATCGGGGGCGTTTCCCGTTTCGGAGGGTATCGCCCATCGGTTGGCAAGGATGCTGGCGCGGATCCGCCGCCCCTCCAGCTCGGCCGTCGCCTTGCCGTGATTCCGCGGGAGGCACCCGCGCCCCTTTCCGGACTTCAAGTCCGGCCCGCTTCGCGCCCATATCTGCCGCCTCAGCCGGAAAGCAATTTCCGCTTGCGGCCGTGCGCTGAACTGGCGAGCGCCGTTGTTGAGCGTGGGATACGGGCCGGGCATTCTCGGAACGCCATTGATGCCGAATTCAATCTTGAGCGGGCTGTTCACAAATGAGGTGACCGTGTGTCGAAAGTCAGCACCTGTCTCTGGTTTGGGAAGGACGTAGAAGAGGCAGTCCGCTTCTATGTCTCCCTCATTCCCGGCTCCAGGATCGAACACGTTCTACATTCACCGGGGCCATGGCCCGGTGGCGAAGCCGGCGACGTCATCCTGATCACCTTCTCCCTGAACGGGCAGAACTATCAGGCTCTCAATGGCGGCACGCCTGCCAACTACGGAACCGCCGCCTCGATCTCCGTCGAGTGTCCGGATCAGGCCGAGGTTGACCGGCTATGGGCGGCGCTGACCGCGAACGGTGGGTCGGAGATTGCCTGCGGATGGCTCCGCGATCGCTGGGGTGTGCCGTGGCAGATTGTGCCCGAAGTCCTCCCACGGCTCCTGGCCGACCCTGATCCGGCGGTTTCGAGCCGTGTATTTCTGGCGATGCAAGGCATGGTCAAGCTGGATGTTGCCGCCTTGGAGCGTGCAGCTGCGGAAGGATGACGCGCCGCTGAGCCTGGGCCATGCGCCATTCCCAGTCTCTCAGAGTCTGTTTGGGTGTCGGCGGCGGAGGGCTGGCGGGGCACTCAAACGGGGCGTTTCCTCCTGCGCCAAAGGAGATCGGGGGCAGCGTCAAGGCGCCAGCCCCGGTCAAGTCGCGAAGAACGCCGGGCCGTTTGTGGACCGGCGGCCTCTTTTTCCTTTCCTGCCTGATCCGCGGCCTTGAGGGGTAGGAAACCGTGCCGCTAGAAGAACGGTCTCGGCCCGGCCGAGGCAGGATCAGGCAGGCGCGGAATGGACTGGATCGACTGGCTGCGGGTGCTCTTCATCATCGGCATGGGATACGGCGCCTGGGAAGCCTACCGGAAGATGCCTCCGAAGATCCGCCTGAATGGCAGGAGCTATTACCGCCTGCCGGACGGAGGCTTCGCCACGCCCTGGGGGCGCCGGGTGAAGGATCCGGCCATCGTCGCCGAATTGGATCGGCTTTCCCAGGTCGCCAGCCAGGGCTAGCCTGCGGCCGGCCCGGCCCTTCGGGCAAGCCGATCCTGACCTAGGGCTCTTCCAGGGTGAACCCGGCCTTGAGCGTCACCTGGTAATGGCCGACCCGGCCCTCCGCGACCTCTCCGCGGATCTGGACCACCTCGAACCATCGCAGGTTCCGCAATGTGGAGCCTGCCCTGCCGATGGCCACCTTGATGGCATCGTCGACCCCCTCCTTCGATGAGCCCACCAGCTCCACGACCTTGTAGACGTGTTCCGGCATGGCGCCCTCCGGGGTTTCCGCGCTGGAGCCGCAACGCGAGGGCGCCTGCGCCGGTTGCCCCGGTCCGGCCGCGGCCGGCGGGATCGCGTCGCCCCGCCCTTACGCTTCCTTAAGCCGCACCTGCTTTCCTGCGCGCCGCGGAGCAGGAGCAGGCGCCCGCCCCATGCCCATCGTCCCGGCCCGGCCGGCCACGGAATCCCAGCCCCGCCGGCGGCGTGCCGGCGCCCCCGGCAGATGAGCCACATCCGGCAGGGTGGGCTGCATTGGCTGTTGCGCCCGCTCCGGGCAAGGTCCCGGAACGGGGGAGTGCCGGGGCCGGGGGGCGGGGCGCCGCCGCGCGTCTCCGTCGTGACACCCGGCAATGACGCGGCCGCGCCCGGCCATGTCCCGCAGGCCGCCCTGCGGGCGGACTGGGCGGACAGGCTGTGGGAGGAAGGTTTCACCCTGCCGGGCGGAGAGGCCGAGATCCAGCGTCTCTCGGGCCTTCTGCCGCTCTCCCCGGCCACGACGCTGCTGCTGCTCGGCCAGGATGCCGGCGGCGCCGCCCGGGCCATCGCCGGCCAGCTCGGCGCCTGGATCGCTGCGCATCCGAATGATGCGTTGCTGGCCGGGCGCATGGCGGCGCGGCTGAAGCCCCTCGGCCGCCGCGTCGCGGTCCAGGGCTGGAATCCGGCGCAGCCCGTCTTCCGGGCACGATACCATCATCACGCGCTGGCGCTGGAGGCGCTGCGCGTCTGCCCCGACCCGGCCCGTCTGCTGCCGGCCATCGCCACCGCGCTGAAGCCCGGCGCCCAATTCGTGCTGCTCGATATCGCCCAGTTCGGGGAGGCCGCGCCGGGACCGGCGCTGCTCCGCTGGATGGAGCTGGAAGGCCGCCCCGCCCCGCCCCCCACGCGCGCCGCGGTGGAGTCCGCCCTGGCCGCCTCCGGCTTCCGCCTCCATGTGACGGAGGATGCCGGAACGCGGCACTGCGCCGCAGCAATGGAGGCATGGAGCCGCCTTATCGGCAGCCTGCGCGGCCAAGCCCGGCCGGGCCCCGCCGCCGCCGCTGCGCTGGTCGCCGAAGCCGAGGCCTGGCTGCTGCGGCAGCGCCTGCTTGCTGGCGGCGGCCTCGGCCTGTTCCGCTGGCATGCGAGTCTGGCGGGCTGAGCGGTGCGGATGGCCGGGGAGCGCGGCAGTCCTCCGCGGGCTACCGGCATGCCGCCCGGTCAGCGGACGCTGACGATGCGATAGCTGTATTCCGCCCCGTCTGGCTCGCGGATCGTCAGGTACTCGCCGGGGCGCATCAGCGCGGAGCCGCGGATCACCTCATGCAGCGGCGCGTCCCCGGCCTCGTCCGCCCTGGGGGAGAAGCGCATGGACCAGCCGGTGTCAGGGTCGTGCAGCACTTCCCCCGACAGCATCGGCTCCCCAGGCCAGTAGCGGCGGGCCGGCCAGGGAAGCGGATCGGCGCGCCAGGCCTTGGCATCGAGATGCCCGGCGGCGTCGAGCGCGACCTCGAGTTCATAGCGGTGCTCCGGGCTTCCCCCCGGGAAGCCCGGCCCCGCGGCCATGACCAGCGTCACTGTCGGCATGGGGTGGTGTGGCCTTCCGTCCGGATCCTCCGGCATGGGGCGACGCGCGGCTCCGCCTGCGGCCCCTGCGCCGCCGCCCCGTTGCGCAAGGCCATGGAAACGCGGGGCGGAGAACTGGGTTCAGATGGCGATCCGGACACCCAATTCCACCACGCGGTCCGAGGGGATGCGGAAGAATTCCGTGGCCGGCACGGAATTGCGCGCCATGAAGCCGAACAGCCACTGCCGCCAGCGCGACATCTTCGGTACCACGGCCTGCACCAGCGTTTCCCGTCCCAGGAAGTAGCTCGCCTGCATGGCGTCGAAGGCGATGCCTTCCGCCCGCAGTGCCTCCAGGTCGCGCGGGATGTTCGGGCTCTCCTGGAAGCCGTAGCGGACGATGATGCGGTGGATTCCGGGGGCGAGTTCCGTCACCTCCCGCCGCCGCTCCTCTCCCACCTGCGGCACGTCCTCGTTCTCCACGGTGACGAAGAGCACGCGCTCATGCAGCACCTTGTTGTGCTTCAGGTTGTGCAGCAGCGCGTTGGGCACGTAATCCGCCTGGCCGGTCATGAAGACGGCCATGCCGGGCACGCGGATGGTGCGGGACTGCGGCAGCCGGGCCAGGAAGGATTTCAGCGGCAGGCTGTCCTGGCGGATGCGGGCGAAGAGCAGCTCCCGCCCCCGCTTCCAGGTATGCATCATGATGAACAGCGCCCCGCCGAACACCACCGGTACCCAGCCGCCCTCCGGGATCTTCAGTACGTTGGAGATGAAGAAGGCGACATCGAGCAGGAAGAGCGGCACGAAGACCGCCAGCACCAGCAGCAGCGGCCAGCGGAACTGCCGGTGGAAGACGATCATGGCGAGGATGCTGGTGCAGACGAAGGTGCCCGTCACTGCGATGCCATAGGCCGCCGCCAGGCTGTCCGAATTCCTGAAGGTCACCACCAGGATCAGGACACCGACGAGCAGGGCGAAATTGAGCTGCGGCAGGTAGATCTGGCCTTCCTCCGTCACGCTGGTGTGGCGGACGATGAGTCGCGGCAGGAAGCCGAGCTGCACGCATTGCCGGGCGATGGAATAGGCACCGGAGATCATGGACTGGGAGGCGATGACGGTCGCCGCCGTCGCCAGCACCACCATAGGCAGCCGCAGGATCTCCGGCGCCAGCAGGAAGAAGGGATTTTCCAGCGCCGCCCGGTCGGAGAGCATCATCGCCCCCTGGCCGAGATAGTTCAGCGCCAGGGCCGGGAGCACATAGGACAGCCAGGCGATCTCGATCGGCCGCCGGCCGAAATGGCCCATATCGGCATAGAGCGCCTCCGCCCCCGTCACCGCCAGCACCACGGAGCCGAAGGCGATGAAGGCGGCAAGCCTGTAGCTGAGGCAGAACTGGACCGCGTAATGCGGCGAGATCGCGACCAGCACCTCCGGCTCCCGCACCACCTCGATGGCGCCGAGCACCCCGAGCGAGCCGAACCACAATGCCATCACCGGGCCGAACATCGCGCCCACACTGCCGGTGCCGCGGTACTGGATCAGGAAAAGGCCCACCAGGATGACGACCGCGCCCGGTATGATCACCGGATCGAAGGCCGGGGAGATGACCTTCAGCCCCTCCATGGCCGAGAGCACGGAGATGGCCGGGGTGATGGTGCCGTCGCCGAAGAACAGGGCGGCGCCGGTGATGCCGAGCAGGGCGATCAGCCAGCGTCCCCGCTCGGTCCGGGCGCAGCGCTGGGCGAGGGCCATCAGCGCCAGGATGCCGCCTTCCCCCTTGTTGTCGGCGCGCAGGATGAAGATCACGTATTTCACCGTGACCGTCAGGATCAGCGCCCAGATGATCAGGGACAGGACGCCGAGGATCTCCCACCGCTCCAGCCCATCTGCGGAGAAATGCAGCAGGGCGGCGCGCAGGGCATAGAGGGGGCTGGTGCCGATATCCCCGTAGACGACGCCGAGGACGCCGAGCAGCAGGGACAGTTCCGCCGGCCGTCGCCCGGCGGAAGTGGAGGCAGAGGCGGTCAAGGTGACGCTCCCGGGGGAGGGCGGCGCCGAGCCATAGGCGCCTGTCCGGACCCTGACAAGGCCGGAGCTTCCCGGCCCCGGCCCTAGTGCCCCCGAAGGATCTGGCTGAGGAACAGCTTCAGCCGGTCGGTCTGCGGATTCTCGAAGATATCGGTGGGGGTGCCGACCTCCACGATCTCACCCCGGTCCATGAACACCACGCGATCGGCGACCGTGCGGGCGAAGCCCATCTCATGCGTCACGCAGATCATGGTCATGCCGGTCTCGGCCAGGGCGATCATGGTATCCAGCACCTCCTTGATCATTTCCGGGTCAAGGGCGCTGGTCGGCTCGTCGAACAGCATGATCTTGGGCTTCATGCAGAGCGCGCGGGCGATCGCCACGCGCTGCTGCTGGCCGCCGGAGAGCTGGCCCGGATACTTCTTCGCCTGCTCCGGGATGCGCACCCGTTCCAGATACTGCATCGCCAGTTCCTCGGCCTCGGCCTTCGGCATGCGCCGGACCCAGATAGGGGCGAGGGTGCAGTTCTCCAGCACGGTCAGGTGCGGGAAGAGGTTGAAGCTCTGGAACACCATGCCGACCTCGCGGCGGATGGCGTCCAGCGCCTTCACATCGTCGGTCAGCTCGATGCCGTCCACGACGATGCGGCCTTCCTGGTGCGTCTCCAGCCGGTTGATGCAGCGGATCATGGTGGACTTGCCGCTGCCCGAGGGGCCGCAGACCACCACCCGTTCCCCCGGTGCGACGGAGAGGGAGACGTCGCGCAGCACATGCAGCGCGCCGAACCACTTGTTGACCTTGTCCAGCAGGATGGCGGGCGGCGCATCGGTCCGGGCGGCCGAGGCGACTTGCTCCATGGTCTCGCTCATTGCTCGGCTCCTTCAATACTGGCCATTCGATTCAGACCTCCGGCCTTCGTCCCTCGATCATCGAATGGCTAGCGCCGCCGGTGGCGGTTCAGCTCCGCCTCCAGGCTCTGGCTGTATTTCGACATGGCGAAGCAGAAGACGAAGTAGATGGCGCCCACCGTCAGGTAGACCTCGACGCCGAAGCCCTGCCAGGCCGGCTCGATGATCGCGGTCTTGCCCGCGGTGAGCAGGTCGAAGATGCCGATGATGAGCACCAGCGAGGTGTCCTTGAAGAAGCCGATGAAGGTGTTCACCAGCGGCGGGATCACCAGGCGCAGCGCCTGCGGCAGGACGATCAGCCCGGTCTTCTGCCAGTAGGAGAGTCCGAGCGCGTCCGCCGCCTCATACTGACCCTTGGGCAGCGCCTGGAGGCCGCCGCGCACCACCTCCGCCAGATAGGCGCCGGCGAAGAGGATGATGGCGATCTGGGCGCGCAGCAGCTTGTCGATGTTCATGCCTTCCGGCAGGAAGAGCGGGAACATCACGCTGGCCATGAAGAGCAGCGAGATCAGCGGCACGCCGCGGATCAGCTCCACATACAGCACGCAGAGCACCTTGATCGCCGGAAGCTGCGACCGCCTGCCGAGCGCCACCAGGATGGAGAGCGGGAAGGCGAAGGCCAGGCCGAAGGTCGCCAGGATCAGGGTGATGACCAGGCCGCCCCAGCGCTCCTGCGGCACATAGGGCATGCCGAAGACGCCGCCCCACATCAGGATGCCGATGGCGGAGAGCGCCGCGATCCAGATCAGCGCCAGCTCCTTGCGCCAGAAGCGGCGCATGGCGGAGACGATGAAGAGCCCGATGAAGATCAGGATGGAGATGAGCGGCCGCCACTGCTCCTCATAGGGATAAGTGCCGAAGAGGATGAAGCGGTGCTTCTCCGTAATGACGGCCCAGCAGGCGCCGGTGCCCTTCAGCTCCCGGCAGGCCTGGGTCTGGTTGTTCGGCACCGACCAGACGGCGTTGATGATGCCCCAATCCACCAGGCCCACCGCCCAGCGGATCACCAGGTAGAGCAGCAGCAGCGTGACTGCGGTGGAGAGCCAGGAGGAGAAAAGGTTGGCCCGGAGCCAGGCGATCGGGCCGATCGTCGCCATGGGCGGCGAGCGCGGGGCCTCCGGTACGGCGGCGACGGAGGTGCCGAGCTCGATCTTCTGGGTGACGTCGCCCATGGCCTAGCGCTCCACCAGCGCGATGCGCGCGTTGTACCAGTTCATGAACAGGCTGATGGACAGGCTGATGGTCAGGTAGACCAGCATGATGATGGCGATGCCCTCGATCGCCTGGCCGGTCTGGTTCAGCGTGGTGTTGGCGATCGAGACGATGTCCTGGAAGCCGATCGCCACCGCCAACGAGCTGTTCTTGGTCAGGTTGAGATACTGGCTGGTCATCGGCGGCACGATGACCCGCAGCGCCTGCGGCAGGACGATCAGCCTCAGCACCGAGCGGGGCCGCAGGCCGAGCGCCTGCGCCGCCTCCCACTGCCCATGCGGCACGGCCAGGATGCCGGCGCGCACGATCTCCGCGATAAAGCCCGCGGTGTAGAGCACGAGGCCGAGCAGCAGCGCGAAATACTCCGGGCTGATCAGCAGCCCGCCCCGGAAATTGAAGCCGCGCAGCACCGGCCAATCCACCGTCCAGGGAGCGCCGAGTGCTGCCCAGACCGCCACAGGCACGCCGACCAGCAGCAGGAGGCCCACCGGCCAGATCCGGCGCGGCTGCCCGTCCTGCATCTGCTTCGCCCGCGCATGGCGGCGGTAGAGCCAGGTGCCGACAAGCCCGGCCAGGAAGGCCACCGCCGCCCAGGTGAAGGCCGGCTGCCAGTCCAGCCAGGGCAGCAGCAGCCCGCGATTCGAGAGATAGACACCGCCCACCGGATTCAGCGCCTGGCGCGGTCCCGGGAGGCCCTGCAGGATCGCGTACCAGAAGAGCAACTGCAGCAGCAGCGGCAGGTCGCGGATCACCTCGACATAGACGCCGGCGAGCTTCGCCAGCAGCCAGTTGCGCGACAGCCGGGCGATGCCGATCAGCGTGCCGAGGATGGTCGCCAGGATGATGCCGACTACCGAGACCTTCAGCGTGTTCAGCACGCCGACCAGCAGGGCGCGGAAATAGGTGTCGGTCGGGCTGTAGGGGATGACCGATTCGGCGATGGGCAGGCCTGCTTCCCGCCATAGGAAGCCGAAGCCGGTGGCGATTCGCCGCACTTCCAGATTGTGGACCGTATTGCCCCACAGCCACCAGAAGATGGCGCCGACGACGCCGACGACGAGGATCTGCCAGACGATGCCCCGGACCCGCTCATCGGACCAGGACAGGCGCAAGGGCCGCTTGGGGGGAGCCCGCAACAGGCGGGGGTCGGTGGTGCTCTGGGACATCACATTTGTCCTCTGGTCCTTGCGGCCACAGCGGAAGCCGGGGAGGGGCCGGCCTCCGGCCCCGGACCCTGGGGCTCGCCGGGGAATTGTGGCCTAACTATGGCACCATTCCCCGGCAAGCGTCAGTGCCTCACCGGAAGGGTGGCGAGTACTGCAGCCCGCCCTTGGTCCAGAGCGCGTTCGGGCCGCGCTGGATGCCGAGGGGGGTCAGGTTGCGCTGGAAGACCTCCCCGTAATTGCCAATCGCCTTGATGACGTTCGCCGCCCAGGCATCGTCGAGGCCGAGCATCTTGCCGAGATCGCCGTTGCGGCCGAGCAGGCGCTGCACCTCCGGCCGTGGGTCGTTCATCATTTGCCCCACATTGGCCTGGGTGATGCCAAGTTCCTCGGCGCTCACCAGGGCGAAATGCACCCAGCGGACCACGTCCTCGAAGCGGGGATCGCCCTGCCGCACGGCCGGCGCCAGCGGCTCCTTGCTGATGACTTCCGGCAGGATGACGTGCTCCTCCGGATTCGGCTGGGCGGAGCGGGTGGCGGCGAGGCCGGAGACGTCCGTGGTGTAAGCGTCGCAGCGCCCGCTGGCATAGGCGCCCACCACTTCCTCCACCCGTTCGATCACCACCGGGGTGAAGCGGATGTTGTTGCTGCGGGCCCAGTCGGTCAGATTCTGCTCGGTGGTAGTGCCGGGCTGCACGCAGATGGTGGCCCCGTCCAGCTCCTTCGCGCTCTTCACGCCGAGGCTCTGCTTCACCATGAAGCCCTGGCCGTCGTAGAAATTGACGGCGGCGAAGTTCAGGCCGAGGCTGGTGTCGCGCGACAGCGTCCAGGTGGTGTTGCGCGCCATCACGTCCACCTCGCCCGACTGCAGGGCGGTGAAGCGGTTCTGCGCCGTGGTGGGGACGAAGCGGACCTTGTTCGGGTCGCCGAGGATGGCGACGGCGTAGGCGCGGCAGTAGTCGGCGTCGAAGCCGCGCCAGACGCCCTGGCTGTCCGGCTGGGCGAAGCCGGCGAGGCCGGTGTTGACGGCGCAGACCAGGGTGCCGCGATTGCGGATCGTCTCGACGAAGCTGCCCGCCGCCGGCGCCTGGGCCTGTTGCTGCGCCTGCGCGGCGAGCGGCAGAGCCAGCGTGAACCCGATCGCCGCAGTGGTGAGCGCACGCGTGAGGGAAAGCCCGAAGGGCTGCATCAAGTCCGTCTCCCGTTCCGCCCCGCCCTGCACGGCGGGGTTCCCTGAGGTTGTTTCAGCCAATGCTGCGCCAGCGCGGGCTCCGGATCAACGCAGGATCCGGAGCCTGTTCAGCATTCGAGGCCGATAGCAGAGACCGGAGCGATTGCGAAGCAACGGCTTCTGCCCCGTCCGGCTATGCCGACGCGGCGCGGCGCGGCAGGGGGGGGCGCAGCCTCGCCGTTCCCTCCGCCGCCGTCTCGGCCGCCTGCCCCCCGGCCGTTTCGGCCAGGTGGCGCAGCATCGCCAGGGCGGGCAGGGCCACCCCTTCCGGCCGGCTGACGGAGAGTTCCACCATGTCCGGCGGGCCCGGATGATTGACCACGAGGATGCCGAGCTGGCCGCCGCGCGGCAGGGTCTCCGCGGCCTCCCGCGCCAGGGCGAGCAGCGCGTCGTCCAGCGCGGCCCGATCGATGCTGACCAGCCAACCCCCCACCCCCGCCTCAACCGAGAGCGCGCCGGGGGTGGGCAGCAGCACGGCCAGCAGCGGCTGCAGCGCCGCCACGGCATCGGAGAGCGGCTGCTCCCCCTCCTGCGGGACCGGGCGGCGGACCAGGCTCAGGATGGAGCGGGTCGATGCCTCGAAACGCCGGGCGGCCTCCTGGATGCGGTCGAGCTGGCGCTGCGGCGCGCCCTCTCCGGCGCTGCGCTTCAGCATTTCCAGATTGGCGAAGACCACGGTCAGCAGGTTGTTGATCTCATGCTGCACCGGCCGGGCCAGTTCGGCGAGGGTCGCCATGCGGGCCGCCTGCCGGCGCAGTCTCGCCTCCTCTACTTCCATTGCCCCTCCGTCCCAATGGCTTCGCGGACTGTCATGTAACGCGCGCGTGCGCGTGGGGCACCAGCCTGTCCACGTAATTCCTGCCATGCGGATGCGGATTCTAGCCGCTGCTCTCCACGATCTCGCGGAACAGCCGGGCGGGCAGGGTGCCGCCCCGCACATCCTCCATCGGCCGGCCGTCATCATTGCCGAGCCAGACGCCGATCACCAGGGAGCCCGCGAAGCCCCCGCCGGCGGAGCCGGCAAAACCGACGAACCAGGCATCCCGGAAATCCTGGGTGGTGCCGGTCTTGCCCGCCACTGCCCGGCCGGGGACCGCCGCTGCCCGGCCGGTGCCGCGATTGACCACCGCCTCCAGCATCCGCCGCAGCGCCGCCGCATGGCCGGCCTCCATCACCCGCTTTGGCGCGGGGCGTGCCACCGGCAGGGGGCGGCCGCCGGCCGCGGCCGCGGCGATGCCGAAGGGCTCCACCCGCATTCCGCCATTGGCGATGGCAGCATAGGCCGCGGTCAGGTCGAGCAGCGTCACCTCCCCGGTGCCGAGCGCGAGCGAGGCATCATTCGGGAAGCGCCCCTCCAGCCCGAGTCGCTGGGCCACCTCCATTGCCGCACGCGGGCCACCACTGCGCAGCAGCACCCGGACCGCGGCGGTGTTGACGCTCTGCGCCAGCGCCTCCTCCAGCGTGATCTCGCCGCGCGGACGCCAGCTGCCATTGCCGGGCGACCAGCCGCCCAAGGAAAGCGGCCCGTCCGCCACCGGGTCGTCCGGCCTCAGCCCGTGCTCCAGCGCCGCGAGGAAGACGATGGGCTTGAAGGCCGAGCCCGGCTGCCGGCGGGCCAGGGTAGCGCGGTTGAATTGGCTGTCCCGGTAGTCCCGGCCACCAACCATGGCGCGCACCGCGCCGCTCGCCGCGTCCAGCGCCACCACCGCGCCCTGGGTGACGCCGGCACGCGCGCCCGGCCCGGCCAGTAGCGCCTCCAGCCGCGACTCGGCCACGGCCTGTAGCCGGGGGTTCAGAGTCGCGCGCAGCACCAGGTCGGCATTGCCGGGGAAGCTCTCGGCCAGATTCTCCAGCGCCCAGTCGGCGAACCAGCCGGCCTGGCGGGAGGGCGGCACCGGCGTCCGCATGCGCGACAGCTCCGCCATCGCTTGGTCGCGGGTGATGGCGCCGGCATCGGCCATGATCTCCAGCACTTCCGCCGCGCGGGCCATGGCAAGGTCAGGCGAGGCGCGCGGATTGAGGCGGGAGGGCGCCTTGGGCAGCCCCGCCAGCATCGCCGCCTGCCACAGCGCGACCTTCCTGGCCGGAATGCCGAAGAACAGCCGCGCCGCCGCATCCACCCCATAGGCGCCGGCGCCGAGATAGACCCGGTTCAGATAGATCTCGAGCAGCTGGTCCTTGCTGAAGCGCCGTTCCAGCCACAGGGCGAGCAGCGCCTCCTGCACTTTGCGCCGGGCGTTGCGCTCCGGCGTCAGGAACAGGTTCTTGGCCAATTGCTGGGTCAGGGTGGAGCCACCCTGCACCACCTCCCCGGCCCGCCAATTGGCCCAGGCGGCGCGGGCGATGCCGATGGGGTCGATGCCCGGATGGCTGTAGAAGCGCCGGTCCTCCACCGCCAGCAGGGCGGCAGGCAGCCAGGGCGGCAGGTCGCGCAGCCGTACCTGCTCACCGTAAAGGTCGCCCTGGGTCGCCAGCATGGCGCCATCCGCCGCGACCAGGGTGACGGAGGGGCGGCGGGTGGCGGCCAGCGCCGTCTCCGGCCGCGGCATGTCCCAGATGAAGAAGAGCAGGAGCAGGCCGAGGGCGAGCCCGCCCCAGACCGTCAGCAGCACCAGCCAGCGCAGCAGCAGGCGCCCGACGCGGCGCGGGGGCCTGGCGGGGGATGCGGGGCGGGGGGGCCTGGGGTTGCGGGGCCGGCGCGCCGGGGTCGCCGGCTGGGGGGGCTGGCGGCGGCGCGCTCGGCCGGCCTGGGCCGGCGGCATAGGCGGCGCAGACTAGATCATCCCGCCCACTGCAACCAGGGGCCGCTCTGGGCAGCGCAGGCGCGAGGGGGCCGGCAAGGATCAGCAGGCGGATCGGGCCCTGGTGCGCTACCGGGGCCCGATCCGCCCCTCCCGGGCATCAGCCGCGGCGGGCGCTACCGGACCAGCACGTTGTCAACGATGTCCACCACGCCATTGCTGCAGGGAATATCGGCCCGCAGGACACGCGCCGGCGGGATCACGTTCCTGCCGCCGGCGCCGAAGCCGCCGGCGCCGGGCGTCAGGGTGTAATGCCCATCGCTCTGGCGCTGGATGACCAGCTCATTGCCGTTCCTGGTCCGGATCGTCGCCCGCTCCTGCCCCCGCACCTCGCCCGACAGGTGCTTGCCGTCGATGATGTGGGCATTGACCACCGCCGGGCCGCGGATGGGGTCGATATCCTGGGTCGGCACGGATCCCATCAGGTCGTTGCGGATATTGACCGGAACCCTATCGATCGCCTGGTTGGTCGGGGCGAGGATGGTGAAGGGGCCAGGGCCGCGCAGCAGGGCCGCCACCCCGGTCCGGTTCAATGAGCCGACGAAGTTGCTGAGTTCCGGGATCTGCGACATCACGGTCAGGCAGTCCTGCGCCCGCGCGGTGCCGCTGAAGCAGAGCGCCGCCGTCAGGGCAATGGGGGCCAGTGGGAATCGAGCGAGTCTCATGAGCGATCTCCTCACCTGCGCCGCCTCGCCCAAGTCATCCGAAAACACCGCTCGTCCCCCAGGGGGCGGAGCGCGGCACCGTCGGTCCCAACGCCAGCAGCTTGGTTCCGGACCAGGGGGGCAGCGCAAGCGGGAAACGGTAAGAGGCGGCGGCCCGGCCAGCCGCCCGCGTGGCGCAAGGCGCGGCCAAGCGGCCGTTTCGTAAGGATTATGCGCGCTCCGTTACGCCCTCGGCGAAGCCCATCACCAATTCGTGGATTCGGGCGGGGTCGGACTGCTCCATCACCCGGCGCGCGAAGCGGGCGCAATCGGCAATGTCCAGCGCGCGCACCGCCTGCTTCACGCGCGGAATAGCGCTGGCATTCATGGACAGGCAGCGGATGCCGAGGCCGAGCAGCAGCGGCACCAGCCGGGGGTTGCCCGCCATCTCGCCGCAAATGCTGACCGGCATGCGCAGGCGCAGCGCCGCCTCCGTGGCGAATTGCATCAGCCGCAGCACCGCGGGGTGCAGCGGGTCATAGAGATGGCTGACCTCCGCCTCCGCCCGGTCCACCGCGAGGGTGTACATGGCGAGATCATTGGTGCCGATGGCGAAGAAATCCGCCTCCAGCGCGATGGCGTCGGCGGCGAGCGCGGCGCCTGGCGTCTCGATCATCACGCCGAGTTCGGGCAGCTTCTCGGGCAGCTTTTCGCCCCGGCGGCGCAGGCGGCGGGCGACGCGTTCATAGATTTCGCGCGCCTGCTTCACCTCCTCCGGATTGGTCACCAGCGGCAGCAGGATGCGGATGTTGCCCTGCTCCGCGACGCGCAGGATGGCAGCGAATTGCGCCTCCAGCAGCTCCGGCCGCTTCAGCAGCAGGCGCAGTCCGCGCAGCCCCAGCGCCGGGTTCGGCCCGCTATGAGTAGGCGCCATGCCGGATGCCTGCGCCTCGATGTCCTTCTCTCCGCCCCAGTCGAGGACGCGGATGGTGACGGGATCCTCCCCCATCGCCTCGACGATCTGGGAATAGGCGGCGAACTGCGCCTCCTCGTCCGGCAGGTCCTCCCGGTTCATGAAGAGGAACTCGGTCCGCAGCAGCCCGATGCCCTGCGCCCCGGCCTGGGCGATCAGCGGCAGCTCGGCCGGGATCTCCAGATTGGCCATCAGCTCCACCGGCTCGCCATCCGTGGTCACGGCGGGCAGGCGGCGCAATTTCGCCAGCCGGGCGCGTTCGCGGGCGAAGGCGGCCAGGGCTTCCCGGCCGCGCTCCAGCGCCGCCGCGCCGGGGCGGAGCACGATGGTGCCGGCGCTGCCGTCCAGCACCGCCTGCTCGCCGCGCGCCGCGCTGCCGGTCAGGCCGGCGCAGCCGAGGACGGAAGGGATGCCGAGCGCCCGCAGCATGATGGCGGTGTGGCCGTCGGCGCCGCCCTCCTCCGTCGCCACGCCGGCGATGCGGGCGGGATTGAGCAGCGCGGCATCCGCCGGGGTCAGTTCCTCGGCGATCAGGATGGCGCCTACCGGCACGTCCTTCAGGCTGCGGAAGGGGGTGGCGGTCAGATTGCGGGTCAGGCGGCGGGCGATCTCCCGCACCTCCCCGGCGCGGCGCTGCAGCCCGGCGCGGTCATCGTCGCGCGTGGCCATGATGGCGGCGGCCACCGCCTCGGCCTCGTCCTGCACGGCCGTCTCGGCCGAGAGGTGCTCCTGCTCGATCCGCTTGCGGGCGCCGCGCAGCAGGCGCGAATTGCCCAGCATCATGATGTAGGCGTCGAGCAGCGGCTCCAGCTCCTCCTGCGCCTCCTCGGGCAGGATGGAGAGCCGGGTCTTGAGCTTGTTGAGCTGCTTGCGGGAGGCGGCGACGGCCTCGGCCAGGCGCTGCTTTTCCGTTTCCACCTGGCTCTCGGGGATGGAGCGGCGCGGCGCCTCGGTCGGGATCTCGGTGGTGTCGTAGATGGTCCCGATGGCGATGCCGGGGGAGACGGGGATGCCCTTGATGGCAAGCTCCCGCGCCTTGCGCGCGGCCGGGCGGCGCGGCGCTTCCGCGCCGGTTTCCGCCGCCCTTGCAGCACCCTTGGCTTCGATCCTGTCGGGTCTCTCAGTCTTCATGGAAGCCGGCCTCGACCAGGCCGGCGACTGCCTCGAGCGCTTCCTTGGCGTCCCAGCCATCGGCCTCGATGGTGATCTCGCTGCCCGGCCCGGCGCCCAGCATCATCAGCCCCATGATGGAGCAGGCCGGCACCGTCTGCCCGTCGCGGGAGACATTGAGGCAGGCATTGTAGCGTTCCGCCAGCGCCACCAGCTTGGCCGCGGCGCGGGCATGCAGGCCGCGGCTGTTGGTGATCTTCACCACCCGCCGCAGCACCAGCCCGGTGGGGTCGCAGCCGCAGCCGCCCTGCGCTGCCTCCGCCGCGCCCGCGGTATTGCCCCCGGCATCGTTCATGTCTTGCTCTCCCCGTCGCCGCTCCCGTCAGCCTTCCCATGGGCGCCGCCATTCAGCCGGGTGGGGCCGTTCGGGATGTCGCTGGTCGCGGCGATGTACTTCCGGCCGGCGGCGGCGGCATGGTCCACCGCCTCGGCCAGCGGCTCGGTGGAACGGATCTTGGCCAGCTTGACCAGCAGCGGCAGGTTGACCCCGGCGATCACGTCCACCGTCTTCCGGTCGGCCAGGGAGACCGCCAGGTTGCAGGGGGTGCCGCCGAGGATGTCGGTCAGCACCACGACGCCGTCGCCCTGGTCCACGGCGGCAATGCTGTCGCGGATTTCCTGCCGCCGGCCCTCCATATCGTCTTCGGGACCGATGCAGACGGTCGCCACCGCGCGTTGCGGACCCACAACATGTTCCATGGCGGAGCGAAGCTCCTCGGCCAAGCGGCCGTGGGTCACCAGGACGAGACCGATCATGGGGTGCGCGTCAGGGCCTCCCGACCCTCAGGCTGGGCAACTGGGTTTTGCTGGATGTGAGTGGGGACATTCCGGTCCTTGGCGCCGCGTTCCGGCGCCGCATCATGCTCGGCGGCGAGTTCCCGATGGGTCACTTCCGCGCGCCAGCCCAGGCTGCGTAAATGGTCAGCCAGGCGCTCCGCGGCAAGGACCGACCGATGCCTGCCGCCGGTGCAGCCCAGCGCAACCGTGAGGTACTTCTTGCCCTCGGCGACGTAGCGGGGCAAGAGCGGATCCAGGAAGCCGGTCAGGCGCTGCCAGAAGCCCGGCCATTCCGGATCCGCCTCCACATGCGCCGCCACCGCCGGATCCCGCCCGGTGAGGGGGCGCAGGGCCGGGTCGTAATGCGGGTTGCGCAGGAAGCGCAGATCGAAGACCAGGTCGGCCTCCCGCGGCAGGCCGCGTGGGAAGGCGAAGCTCTGCACCAGGATGGAGAGGCCCGGCGTGCCTTCCGTCCGGAAGCACCGCTCGATCATCCGGCGGAGGTCCGGCAGCGGCAATTCGGAGGTGTCGATCACCATATCCGCCGCATCCCGGAGCGGCTCCAGCAATTCGCGCTCCCGCGCGATGCCGTCGGCAACCCGGCTGCCGAGCGAGCCGCCCGGGGCCAGAGGGTGGCGCCGTCGCGTCTCGGTGTAGCGGCGGAGCAGCACCTGCGTCTCGGCCGTGACATAGACCAGGCTGACCGCGATGTCGGGCCGGAGGCGCAGCCCGGCGAGGGTCCGCAGCGCCGCCTCCGGGGCGAAGCCGCGGGTGCGGGTGTCGATGCCGGCGGCGAGGGGCAGGTCGCCATCGCCCACCAGCTCCTCCAGCACCATGAGCGGCGGGTTGTCCACCGTCTCGAAGCCCAGATCCTCCAGCGCCTTGAGGACGGAGGCCTTGCCCGCGCCGGACAGGCCGGTGACCAGCACGATCGGCCGGGGCACGGCTGGCTTGGCCGGCATCACGGGAAGGGCCCCGCATGCTGCCGGACGCGGCCGGTCACGGCATCGAGGGCGAGGGCGACCCTGGCCGGGGCGGAGGCGTCAAAGGCATGCAGCGGCACGGAGGGCAGGGCGATCCCTTCGCAGCTCCAGCTCTCGGGCTCCGGCAGGCGCGGCACGTCCCGGCGGTCCCGGAGGTGCAGCACCAGACGGAGGGCCGGCGCGGGCTCCGCCACCGGCAGGGGGCCGAAGATGCCGAGGCCGCGGACCTCCAGCAACCCACGCAGCGCCGCCGGTGCCTCGGCCCGGAGGGTGCCGGCATCCGGCCGCAGCACGACCTGGTCGTCGGCCACGAGGGTCCAGCCCTGTTGGATCAGGCGCAGCACGAGGTCGGACTTTCCTGCCCCGGGCGGACCGAGGAACAGTACGGCATCGGCCCCGCGGGCGACAGAACTGGCATGGAGGAGCATCCCGGCCGCCACGAAAGGGGCAGTCCGACGAGGCTAACGGGCCCGGCGGCCCGGGGATCCGGCATCGGCCTGCACCGAGACTCAACAGCGGCGGACCATGGCAGAAACGGGTGCAGGTTCCAAGGGTATCGGCGGTTGCGGTCCTTGCCGGCGCGCCCCCGGCAGTTGCGGGCGGGCTGTTGCGCGCCTCGCCCCGGCATGCCACCCCGTCCGCCATGAGCGAGACCCTTCCCATCCACCGCAACGCCATTCTCGCCGCAGCGGAGCGGATCGCGCCGCATGTCCGGCGCACGCCCCTGCTGCGGATCGGGGCGGCGGATCTCGGCCTGCCGCATGACGTTGTTTTGAAATTGGAACTGCTTCAGGCTTCCGGGAGCTTCAAGCCGCGCGGCGCCTTCAACCGGATGCTCTCGGCCACGCTGCCGGCGGCTGGGGTGATCGCTGCCTCGGGCGGCAATCATGGGGCAGCGGTGGCCTATGCGGCGCGGGCGCTCGGCGTACCGGCCGAGATCTTCGTGCCGGAGCTGACCGGGGCGGCGAAGCGGGCGCGGATCGAGGGCTATGGCGCCCGGCTGGTGGTCGGCGGGGCCACCTATGACGAGGCACGGGCGGCGAGCGAGGCGCGTGCTGCGGAGACCGGCGCGCTGATGGTGCATGCCTATGACCAGCCGGAGGTCCTGGCCGGCCAGGGCACTGTGGCGATGGAGTTCGCCGCCGATGCGCCGGAGCTGACGCATGTGCTGGTCGCCACCGGCGGCGGCGGGCTGATCGGCGGCATGGCGGCCTGGTATGCCGGCAGCGCAACCCAGGTCATCAGCGTGGAGCCGGAAGGCTGCCCCACCCTGGCAACCGCCCTCCACGAAGGGCGGCCGGTGCCGGCGCCGGTGGGCGGGCTGGCGGCGGACAGCCTCGGCGCCCGGCAGGTGGGCGCCCTGATGTTCGAGGTGGCGAAGCGGCATGTGGCGGCGGCGGTGCTGGTGCCGGACCAGGCTATCCGCGCCGCCCAGCGCCTGCTGTGGGAGGCCGCGCATGTGGTGGCGGAGCCCGGCGGGGCGACGGCGCTGGCCGCGCTGCTCTGCGGCGCCTGGACGGCACCGGCGGGCGCGCGGGTCGGCGTGCTGGTCTGCGGCGGCAATTGCGACCCGGGCAGCGTGGCGGGCTGATCGCCGGCCCGCCAAAGGCCGGAGCCCGACCGGACGGATCATGGCCATGACGATCCGCGTTTGGGCCTATCGTCGGGCAGCCACCAGCAGGAAGGGCGGGCGCTGGCGCTCATCCGCCCAGGCCGGCTGGGCTGCGATCTGCTCCTCCGTCGGGCCCCATTCCTCGACATGGGACAGCGCGAAGCCGAGCCGGAGCAGCAGGTTGAGATAGGTCCCCAGCATGCGGTGCTGCTTGATCACGCCCCTGGCGAGCCAGTCCGTCACCCGTGGTCCCTCGGCCAGATAGCCGTCCACGGGCCATGTCCTGCGGTCATCCGCCTCCAGTGACCAAGATGGGCGCGAGGGCGCCGTGAAGATCGGATGCTCCACCGAGAAGACCAGGTGCCCACCGGGAACCAGGGCGCCATGCACCCTGGCCAGCAGCCCGGCCAGATCCTCGATGTAGTGCAGGGCGAGGGAGCTGTAGGCGAGGTCGAAGGACGCCCCGGGCAGGTCCAGGTGCTCCAGGTCGGCCCTTCGATAGGTGATCGCAGGGTCCGCGGTGGCGGCCTTGGCCCGCGCCAGCATCCTCTCGGACAGGTCAATGCCGAGGACCTGCGCCGCCCCTTGCTCCCTGGCCCAGCGGCAGAACCAGCCGAAGCCGCAGCCGAGATCCAGAATCCTGAGGCCGCGCATCTCCGGGAGCAGGGCGCGCATGGCGGGCCATTCCGCGGCGCCGTCCAGACCATGGATCGAGCGGTCCAGCCGGCTGTAGCCCTCGAAGAATTCCGGGTCGTCGTAGATGTTCTGCGCCATCCTCATGCAGGGCGCCCGGTCCGGCCCTGCCCCCCCTTCCCGCTCAGCGCGCCGACAGCCAGAGCAGCATCAGCGATCCCAGCGCGATGCGGTACCAGCCGAAGGGCGTGAAGCCGATGCGGGTGATGACCGCCAGCACCGCCCGCACCGTGACCAGCGCCACCAGGAAGGCGGCCAGGAAGCCGACCGTGATCTCCGCGAGTCCGGCCAGGGCCAGTTCGTGCCGCGCCTTGAACAGGCTGTAGGTGGTGGCCGCCAGCATGGTCGGGATGGCGAGGACGAAGCTGAACTCCGCCGCCGGCCGGCGCTCGACGCCCAGCAGCAGGGCGGTGATGATGGTGGCGCCGGAACGCGAGGTGCCGGGAATCATGGCCAGGGCTTGGCCGAGGCCGATCAGCACCGCCGCCAGCGGCCCGATCTCCGGCACGGAATGGATGCTGGGGGGCGGCCGCAGCCGCTCGATCAGGATGATGGCGGCGCCGCCCAGGATCAGCGCGGTACTGACCACCCAGGGATTGAACAGCAGCTCCGTGATCGGCCGGTGCAGGGTGGCGCCCAGCAGCAGGGCCGGCAGGAAGGCGAGGAGCAGGTTGACGACATAGTAGCGCTCCCGCCCCGGCCGCCACATGCCGCGGGCCAGGTCGAGCAGCATGTCCCGGTAGATCCAGACCACCGCGAAGATGGCGCCGAGCTGGATGGAGATCTCGAAGGCCTTGCCGGGTGGCCCCTGGAAGCCGATCAGGTCGCCGAGCAGGATCAGATGCCCGGTGGAGGAGATGGGCAGGAATTCGGTCAGGCCCTCCACCACGCCCATGAGCAGGGCGGAGAGCAAAGTAGTGGGATCCATGGGGCGGGCAGACTCCGGAGGCGGGGCCGCCCGCGCAGACTGGCCAGGCGGCAGAGGCGTATACCGCCCCCGCCGCCGCACTTCCATGCGCTATGCGCTCATAATCTCGTTCATGCAGCTCCGCGTCAGCGCTGCTGCGTCGAGGCCGCCGGGAAGGCGAAGTTGTCGAAGCTGTTCTCCGACACGCGGAACCACTGGTACTCGATGTCCCGATAGGCGCGGTAGGCGGTCCAGATCTTCTTGAAGCGCTCGTTCTTCGCCGACATCTCGTCATAGAGGGCGTGCGCCTCCCGCCAGGCGGCCTGCATGATGTCGCGCGGCCAGAAGCGGAGCTGCGCGCCGGCGGCGACCAGGCGGCGCAGCGCCTGCGGGTTCAGGTGGTCGTAGCGCGCCAGCATCTCGCTATTGGCCTCGCCGCAGGCAGTCTCCAATGCTGCCTTGTAGGCGGGGGGCAGTGCCTCGAAGGCGTTCTGGTTGGCCAGGAAGTGCAGATGCGCCCCGGCCTCCCAGAAGCCCGGCGCGTAGTAGTAGCGAGCCACCCGGACGAAGCCGAGCTTCTCGTCGTCATAGGGGCCGACGAATTCCACTGCGTCCAGCGTGCCGCGCTCCAGCGCCGGGTAGATGTCGCCGGCGGCGATCTGGGTCGGCACCGCGCCGAGGCGGCGGAAGACCTCGCCGGCCAAGCCGGCGATGCGGAACTTCAGGCCCTTCAGGTCGTCCAGGCTCTTCACCTCGTTGCGGAACCAGCCGCCCATCTGGGCACCGGTGTCGCCGGCCGGGAAGCCAATGATGTTGTAGTCGCGGAACAGCTCCGCCGCCAGCTCGTTGCCGCCGCCATACTGCATCCAGGCCAGGTTCTGCCGGGCATTCAGGCCGAAGGGCATGGCGGTGAAGAAGGCGAAGGAGGGATCCTTGCCGGTGTAGTAGTAGACCGGGGTGTGTCCGCCCTCGATGGTGCCGGCCTGGACGGCATCCAGCACCTGGAATGCCGGCACCACCTCGCCCGCCGGGAAGAAGCGGATCTGGAAGCGGTTGTCGGTGATCTGCGCGACCCGCTTGGCGATGTTTTCGCCGGTGGTGAACAGCACATCGAGGTTGCGCGGGAAGGCGGAACAGACACGCCAGCGCACCTCCGGATTGGTCTGCGCGATGGCGGGGGCGGCGAGGGCAGCCGGTGCGGCGGCTGCGGCGGCGCCCAGCAAGGCACGGCGGTTCATGGCGAGTCTCCCAGATGGTTGCGCGGATGTAAGGCAGGTCGCCCTGCAGGGGAAGTAGGATGGAAAGGCCATGGCGGAACAGGCGCGGGGCGGGGCAGGCGGTTCCCGGGTGCAATGGGCGGCGGTGCCGCTGGTGGCGCTGGCCGGCTGCGTGGACGGCATCGGCTGGCTCAGCCTGAACCAGCTCTTCGTCAGCTTCATGAGCGGGACCAGCACCCTGCTTGGGCTGGCCCTGGCGGAAGGGGAGGGGGCACGGGCGGCGGACCTGGCGCTGGTGGTCGGGCTCTTCGCCGCCGGGGCCACGTTTGGGGCGGCGGCCGGGCTGCTGGCGGGGCGTTGGCAGAGCGCCACGGTGTGCGTCCTGGTGGCGGCGCTGCTGTTGGCCGCGGTGCTGCTGCCGTGGGCGATGGGGGAGGTGCTGCCCGGCCTGCCGCTGGCGGCGCTCGGCATGGTGCCGGCGATGGGGATGCTGAACACAGCCCTGCCGGGGGTGGGTGGCATCACCTTCGTCACCGGCGCGCTGGCCCGGGGCTGCCAGGGGGTGGTGACGGCGCTGGCCGGGCGCGGGCCGCGCTGGGCCTGGGCGCCGCAATTCGCCGCCTGGGTGGCGATGGTGGCCGGGGCTGTAGGCGGCGGGCTTCTGGAGGCGCGATTCGGCCAGGACGCGCTGGCAGTCCCGGCAGCCGGGGCGCTCCTGGCGGCGCTGGCGGCGGGCATTGTCGCCTGGCGCGGCGGGTAGGACCGCGGCGGTGGGATGCGCCCCGCCGCCGCGCAATGCTCAGTACCGGTAGTGGTCGGCCTTGAAGGGGCCCTGCTGCGGCACGCCGATATACTCGGCCTGCTGCGGCGAGAGCTTCGTCAGCGTCGCGCCGACCTTCTCCAGGTGCAGCGCCGCCACCTTCTCGTCCAGGTGCTTCGGCAGGGTGTAGACCTTGCGCTCATACTTGCCCGGATTGGTCCAGAGCTCGATCTGCGCCAGGGTCTGGTTGGTGAAGCTGGCGGACATGACGAAGCTCGGATGGCCGGTGGCATTGCCCAGGTTCACCAGGCGGCCTTCGGAGAGCAGGATGATGCGCTTGCCGTCGGGGAACTCGATCTCGTCCACCTGCGGCTTCACGTTGTGCCACTTGAAGTTGCGCAGCGCCGCCACCTGGATCTCGGAATCGAAGTGGCCGATGTTGCAGACGATGGCGCGGTGCTTCATCGCCCGCATGTGCTCCACCGTGATGACGTCCACATTGCCGGTGGCGGTGACGAAGATGTCGGCGATGGGGGCGGCCTGCTCCATGGTCACCACCTGGTAGCCTTCCATCGCCGCCTGCAGGGCGCAGATCGGATCCACCTCGCTGACCATGACGCGGCAGCCGGCATTGCGCAGGCTGGCGGCGCTGCCCTTGCCGACATCGCCGAAGCCGCAGACCATGGCGACCTTGCCGGCCATCATCACATCGGTGCCGCGGCGGATGCCGTCCACCAGCGACTCCCGGCAGCCATAGAGGTTGTCGAATTTCGACTTGGTGACGCTGTCGTTCACGTTGATGGCGGGGAAGAGCAGGCGCCCCTCCTTCGCCATCATGTAGAGGCGGTGGACGCCTGTGGTGGTCTCCTCCGACACGCCGCGGATGCTGGCGGCGAGCCTGGCGAACCAGCCCGGCTTGGTCTTCAGGCAGTCCTTGATGAGGGCGAAGAGGACCTCCTCCTCCTCATTCGTCGCCTTGTTCAGGAAGGCGGTATCGCCCTTCTCGGCGCGCAGTCCGAGATGGACCAGCAGCGTCATGTCGCCGCCATCGTCCAGGATCATGTTCGGCTCGCCGCCGTCGCCCCATTCCAGGGTGCGCTTCACGTATTCCCAGTACTCCGGCAGCGTCTCGCCCTTCACCGCGAAGACCGGGGTGCCGCTGGCGGCGATGGCGGCGGCGGCGTGGTCCTGGGTGGAGAAGATGTTGCAGGAGGACCAGCGGACATCGGCGCCGAGGGCCTTCAGCGTCTCGATCAGCACCGCGGTCTGGATGGTCATGTGCAGGCAGCCGGCGATGCGGGCGCCCTTCAGCGGCTGGGACGGGCCGTATTCGCGCCGCACGGCCATCAGGCCGGGCATCTCGTCCTCGGCCATCGCGATCTCCTTCCGGCCCCAGTCGGCCAGGGAGAGGTCCTTCACCTTGTAGTCGGCGGCAGCAGCCATGCTCGGGTCCCTCAACTTCGCTGGCCCCGGCCCTAGCACGGGCCCGGCGGGCTGGCCAGGGGAAAGCCATGAGGCATAAGCATATCTTTATGTGACTGCTCCGGCCTGTCCGGCCGCGCCTGCCCCTTCCGCTTGCGGTCCCGTCCGGCATGACCATATCCGCTGCGGGCTTCGCAATAATGACGCGGCCCAAGGAGGAAGCGATCCATGTTCCGCATCACTGCGACCATGGGGCTTGCGGCGGCGCTCGCACTCCCCTCGCTGGCTCAGGCTCAGCAGGCCCCCGCCCCGGCCTGGGCGCAGGGCCGGCCGGACAGCATGGCGAATTCCACGCTCGCGCCGAATGCGCCGAAGCTGACGGTGACGCCGCCCGACCAGGTCCCGGTCGGCCGCATCCGCCTGCCGGAGGGCTTCAAGGCGGAACTCTGGGCGCATGGCATGCCGGGCGCGCGGATGATGGCGCTGGGCAGCAACGGCACGATCTTCGTCGGCACCCGCACCATCGGCCGGGTCTATGCGGTGACCGACCAGGGCGGCCAGCGCCAGGTGCGGGTCATCGCCCAGGGGCTGAAGCAGCCCAATGGCGTCGCCTTCCGCGACGGCGCGCTCTATGTGGTCGCGATCAACCAGGTGCTGCGCTACGACAATATCGAGAGCAAGCTGGACAATCCGGGCATGCCGGTGGACCTGACTTCGGCCTTCAACCTACCGACCGAGGAACATCACGGCTGGAAATTCACCACCTTCGGGCCGGACGGCAAGCTCTACATGCAGGTCGGCGCGCCCTGCAACATCTGCGAGGTGGATGAGAACCGCCACGCCATCCTGGTGCGGTTCAACCCGGACGGATCGGGGCGCGAGGTCGTGGCGCGCGGCGTGCGCAACAGCGTCGGCATGGCGCACCATCCGCAGACCGGCCAGCTCTGGTTCACCAATAACGGCCGCGACTGGGCCGGGGAGGACGAGCCGGAGGACACGCTCGGCGTCGTGCAGCGCGTGGGCGAGCATTTCGGCTTTCCCTACTGCCATGCGGGCACGATGCAGGACCCGGATGTGCGGGGGCGGCAGTGCTCGGAATTCTCGCCGCCGGCGCTGAAGCTGGGGCCGCATACGGCGGCGCTCGGCATGCGCTTCTACACCGGCAGCATGTTCCCGGCGGAATACCGGAACAGCATGTTCATCGCCCGGCACGGCTCCTGGAACCGCACCCAGCGGACCGGCTACGACGTGGTGCGGGTGACGCTGGATGCGCAGGGCAGGCCGCAGATGCAGCCCTTCCTGACCGGGCTGCTGGAGGGCAACACCTTCCACGGCCGCCCGACCGATGTGCAGCAGCTTCCGGACGGGTCGCTGCTCGTCTCGGACGAGCAGGCGGGCGCCATCTACCGAATCACCTATCAGCGGTGAGGGCGGCGCGCATCCTTGGGGCGGCGGCCGTGCTGGCCGCCGCCTTCGCATCTCCGGCGCCGGCGGCCGATGCCGGGCGCGGCCGGACGCTGGCGGAGGAGCGGCACTGCACCTCCTGCCACGGCGCGGATGGCCGCTCGGCGACGCCGGGGGTCCCCTCCCTGGCCGGGATGCCGGAGCAGGTGGTGGTCCTGCAGATGATCATCATGCGGGAAGGGCTGCGGGGCGTGCCCGCCATGATGGAGTTCGCCAAGGGCCTGACCGATTCGCAGATCGAGGATCTGGGCGCCTTCTTCGCCAGCCTGCCGCCGGGCCCGCCGGATGACCGCTGCCCGCCCGACCCGGCGCGGATGCGGGCCGGCGCCGCGCTGTCCGAGCGCCTGCGCTGCGGCGCCTGCCACCTGCCGGACTATCGCGGGCGGGAACAGATGCCGCGCCTGGCCGGGCAGCGGGAGGATTACCTGCTGCACGCCCTGACGCAGTACCGCGACAACCAGCGTACGGGCACGGACACGCAGATGAGCGGCCTGCTCTACGGCCTCTCCGATGCCGATCTGGCGGCGCTGGCGCACTACATGGCGCAGCAATAGTCGGCCGGGGCGCTACCGCCCCAGCAGCCCCTTCAGCCACCAGGCGAATTTGCCGCGCTTCCTCTTGCGCTCCAGCTCCCTGGCGTCGCGCAGCCAGGTGACCTGCACCACCCGCCGCTCCCCGATGAAGGGGGTATGGCCGTGCCAGGAATGGCCGGAGCGGAGGAAGGTGAAGACGTTGCCCTCCGCCGGGCTGATCTCCGCCACCGGATCCTCCAGCGACTCCTTGCGCAGCACGCGGATCCGGCCCTCGGGCGAGGCCCAGCCGGGATGCAGGTAGATCAGCGCCGTGGCGACCTTGCTCTCGCTATCGGTATGCGGCCGGCCCTCATGCGCGGCGGAGGTGAAGCGGACCGTCACCAGCCGGGGCAGGGCGGTGAGGTCGATGCCGAATTTCTCCGTCAGGGCGCGGTCCAGCGCGCCGGCCTCGATCTGCCCGAGCAGCGCGGCGAATTCGCCCTGCGGCGCGAAGGTGTCCACCGGATGGTAGCCGGGGCGCATGAGGCGCGGGAAGTCCCGCCGCAGTGCAGGCAGGGTTTCGGGCCGGATGCAGCCGGAGGCGGTGACCCAGGGATAGGGGTCCTGCCGTAGCGGGGCGGCAAGCAAGGGCGCCAGGTCGAGCGGGCCGGCCCCGGGAGCGCCGGCGCTTCCCGCTGCGGCCTGCATCATTTCGAAGACTGACATGAAAACCCTCGCACCTATCGGCAGGAAGCCCGGCGCATCCCCCATACGCCGGTCCGCCCGGCCGCGACCCGTTCGTTGCTCATTGGAAACATCAAGTGGTCGCGAGACAGGCCTGCCGCTGGCGGTTTACCGAAGCGGCCGCACGGGTTATCCGCCGCCCGACATGCACGCACCGCTCGGCACCATGCCCGAGGCCGTCCGCCCGGCCGAGGGACCCCTTCCGGCCTATCGCGCCCGCGTCGCCGCCGGCACGCTGCGGCCCGACCCGGCACAGGAATTGGCGGCGGAGGTGCTGCAGGATCTCTGGCGGCGGCTGCGCGGCTACGATCCGAAGCCGGAGGCCCCGGACCAGGGCGGCTTCCTGGCCCGCTTCTTCCGGCGCAAGCCGGTGGAGGAGGCGCCGGAAGGGACGCCGCAGGGCCTCTACCTCGTCGGCGAGGTGGGGCGGGGCAAGTCCATGCTGATGGACCTGTTCTTCGCCTGCGCCGAGGTGCCGCGGAAGCAGCGGATCCACTTCCACCAGTTCATGCAGACCTGCCACCGCCGGATCCATGCCTGGAAGCAGGCCAATCCGGGGGAGGCGGACCCGATCCCGCCCCTGGCGGATTCCATCTTCGCCGAGGCGGCGCTGCTCTGCTTCGACGAATTCCAGGTGCATGACATCACCGATGCCATGATCCTGGGCCGGCTGTTCGAGGCCCTCTTCGCCCGCGGCGTGGTGGTGGTGGCGACCAGCAACACCGCGCCGGACGACCTGTTCAAGGGCAAGCCGGGGCGGGACGCCTTCCTGCCCTTCATCGCCCTCATCAAGAAGCGGCTGAACGTGCTGCATCTGGAGGCGGCGCGGGACTACCGGCGGGAGCGCATCCGCGGCCTGCCCACCTGGCACACCCCGGTGGACGGGCGGGCGGAGCGGGCGCTGGATGCCGCCTTCCTGGAACTGACCGGGCAGGCGCATGGGGAGCCCTGCCGCCTGGCGGTGCTCGGCCGCTGGCTGGAGGTGCCGCAGGCGGCGCGCGGCGTGGCGCGGGCGGATTTCGAGGCGCTCTGCGGCCGCCCCCTGGGCCCGGCCGACTACCTGGCCCTGGCGACCCATTTCCACACCCTGGTGCTGGACGGGGTGCCGCGCCTCGGGCCGGAGAATTTCGACAAGGCCCGGCGCTTCATCACCCTGATCGACGCCCTCTACGAGCATCGCTGCAAGCTGGTCGCCTCGGCCGAGGCAGCGCCGGATGCCCTGTACGAGCGGGGCGAGAATGCCGCCATGTTCGAGCGGACGGCGAGCCGGCTGATGGAAATGCAGAGCCAGGAATATCTTGCGCTACCGCATTTGACGTAACATTCTGAAACAAGCTTCACGGATTCGGGAAGGGAGGAATGATGCGACCCCTGATGCTTGCCCTTTGCGGCCTTCTGCTGGCTGGCAGCCCTGCCCTTGCCGCGAAGCGTGGCGACTTGTCCTCGCCTGCCGCCCGGCACCAGGCGGGCGTGGCGGCGGCGAAGCCCTCCCAGGGACAGGCGAGGCCCGCGGCGCGGGCCGACAGGGGTGCCCGGAAGGCCCGTTCGGCTCAGGTCACGCAGCGGCGCGCGGCGCCGGTCCGCGGCCAGCTCGGGGCCAGCCGCGACGACCGGGCCGCTTCCGTCAGCGCCGCCTGCGCGCGGGTCCGGGGCGTGAGCCGCTGCCGCCCGCAGCCGGTGATGAGCTGGACCCGGGGCCTGCCGCCGCCTGCCGGGGTGCAGGCCAGGGACTGCCCCGCCGGTACCATGGCCACCCTGGCGCGGGGCCATGACGACATCGTCCGCTGCATGCCGATCTGACAGGAAATCCCCCCAAGGCCGCGCGCCTTGCCGGTCCCGGCGGCCGGGAGTAGGAAGCGGGCCGCTATTTTCCAACCCGCTTCCCCTCTGCAAGGACGCGACATGGCCCGCAAGAAGATCGCGCTGATCGGCGCTGGCAATATCGGCGGTACGCTCGCCCATCTGATCGGTCTGAAGGAGCTGGGCGACGTCGTCCTCTTCGACGTCTTCGGCGGAGTGGCCGCGGGCAAGGCGCTGGACATCATGCAGTCCGGCCCGGTGGACGGCTTCGACAGCCTGATGACCGGCGGCTCCGACTATGCCGCCATTGCCGGCTCCGATGTGGTGATCGTCACCGCCGGCTTCCCGCGTACCCCGGGGATGAGCCGTGACGACCTGATCGGCAAGAATGCCGGCGTGATTGCCCAGGTGGCGGAGGGCATCAAGACCCACTGCCCGAATGCCTTCGTCATCGTCATCACCAACCCGCTGGACGCGATGGTCTGGGTGATGCGCGAGAAGTCCGGCCTGCCGCACAACAAGGTGGTGGGCATGGCCGGCGTGCTGGACAGCGCCCGGTTCCGGCTGTTCCTGGCGCAGGAGTTCAACGTCTCGGTCGAGGACGTGACCGCCTTCGTGCTCGGCGGCCACGGCGACACCATGGTGCCGCTGACCCGCTACTCCACCGTCGCCGGCATCCCGGTGCCCGACCTCATCAAGATGGGCTGGACGACGCAGGAGCGGATTGACGCCATCGTGAACCGCACCGCCAATGGCGGCGGCGAGATCGTGAAGCTGCTGGAGAAGGGCAGCGCCTTCTACGCCCCGGCGGCCAGCGCCATCGTGATGGCCGAGGCCTACCTGAAGGACAAGAAGCGCGTCCTGCCCTGCGCCGCCTGGCTGACCGGCCAGTACGGCGTGAAGGATATGTATGTCGGTGTGCCGGTGGTGATCGGCGAGGGTGGCGTGGAGCGGATCGTCGAGATCCAGCTCAACGAGCAGGAGAAGGCGGCCTTCGACAAGTCCTGCGCGGCGGTCAGGGAGCTGATCGAGGCCTCGAAGAAGCTGGTCGGCTGAGGCTGGCGCGGCCCGGGGGAGCCTCCGGGCCGCTTTGCCGTTCGGGCCATCCTGGATAGGATCCGCGGATGAACATCCACGAATACCAGGCGAAGGAGCTCCTGCGGCGCTATGGCGTCGCCGTGCTCGACGGCCATGTGGCCTGGACTCCGGAGGAGGCGGCGGAGGCGGCGCGGAAGCTACCCGGCCCCGTCTACGTGGTGAAGGCGCAGATCCATGCCGGCGGCCGCGGCGCCGGGCGCTTCAAGGACGATCCGAACGGCAAGGGCGGTGTGCGCGTCGTCAAGTCGGTCGAGGATGTGAAGGCGGCCGCCGCGGCGATGATCGGCCACACCCTGGTCACCAAGCAGACCGGGCCGCAGGGCAAGACCGTCTCCCGCGTCTATGTCGAGGATGGCTGCGACATCCAGCGGGAACTGTATCTCTCCCTGCTGGTGGACCGCGCCACCTCCCGCGTCACCATCATGGCCTCCACTGAAGGCGGCATGGAGATCGAGGAGGTCGCGGCGCACCATCCGGAGAAGATCCTGCGGGTGGCGATCGACCCGGCTGCCGGCCTCTCTGGCTTCCAGGCTCGGAAGCTCGGCTTCGGGCTCGGGCTGCAGGGGCCACAGCTGAAGAGCTTCGAGAAATTCGTCGCCGCCATGTACCGCGCCTTCATTGATCTCGACTGCGCCATCGTCGAGGTCAACCCGCTGGTGGTGACCGGCGCGGGCGAGGTGATCGCGCTGGACGCCAAGGTCTCCTTCGACGACAACGCCCTGTTCCGCCATAAGGATCTGGAGGCGCTGCGCGACGACAGCGAGATGGATCCGAAGGAGCTGGACGCGGTCCGGCACGACCTGAACTATGTCGCGCTGGATGGCGAAATCGGCTGCATGGTGAACGGCGCCGGGCTGGCGATGGCCACCATGGACATCATCAAGCTCTACGGCTCCTCGCCCGCGAACTTCCTGGATGTCGGCGGCACCGCGAACGCGGCGCGGGTGACGGAGGCCTTCCGCATCATCACCAGCGACCCGAATGTGAAGGCGATCCTGGTCAACATCTTCGGGGGCATCGCCAAGTGCGACATGATCGCCACCGGGATCGTTGAGGCGGCCAAGACGCTGACGCTGAAGGTGCCGCTGGTCGTCCGGCTCGAAGGCACGAATGTCGAGCAGGGCAAGAGGATCCTGGCCGAGAGCGGGCTCGCCATCATCCCCGCTGACAACCTGGCCGATGCGGCGCAGAAGGTCGTCGCCGCCGTCAAGAAGGCAGCCTGAGCCATGGCGATCCTCGTTGACGCGAATACCCGCGTGATGACCCAGGGCTTCACCGGCGCCCAGGGCACCTTCCATGCGGAACAGGGCATCGCCTACGGCTCGAAATACGTGGGTGGGGTGACTCCGGGGAAGGGCGGCACCACCCATATCGGCCTGCCGGTCTTCGACACGGTGGCCGAGTGCGTCGAGAAGACCGGCGCCGATGCCAGCGTGATCTATGTCCCCCCGCCCTTCGCCGCGGATGCGATCCTGGAGGCGATCGACGCCGAGGTCCCCCTCATCGTCTGCATCACCGAGGGCATCCCGGTGCTGGACATGGTGCGGGTGAAGCGGGCGCTCTGCGGCTCGAAATCGCGGCTGATCGGGCCGAACTGCCCTGGTGTCATCACCCCGGATGCCTGCAAGATCGGCATCATGCCGGGGCATATCCACCGACGCGGCTCGGTCGGCATCGTCTCCCGCTCCGGGACGCTCACCTATGAGGCGGTGGAGCAGACCACGGATGCGGGACTCGGCCAATCCACCTGCGTCGGCATCGGCGGCGATCCGGTGAAGGGCACGGATTTCGTCGAGGTGCTGGAGATGTTCCTGGCCGACCCCGAGACGAAATCCATCGTCATGATCGGCGAGATCGGCGGTCAGTCCGAGATCGAGGCGGCGGAATTCCTGGCGCGGGAGAACAAGGGGCCGAATGCGAAGCCGGTGGTGGGCTTCATCGCCGGCGCCACCGCGCCCCCCGGCCGCCGCATGGGCCATGCCGGCGCCGTCATCTCCGGCGGCAAGGACACGGCTGCGGCCAAGATGGAGGCGATGCGCGCCGCCGGCATCCATGTGGCCGAAAGCCCGGCGGCGCTGGGCTCCACCATGGTGAAGGCGCTGAAGGGCTAAACCCTTCCGGTACGGCAAGGGTGCGGCGGACCTGCCCCACCCTTGCCACAGATCCTATGTTATTCCGCACCGGGCTTCCCATCTTGGGGACTGGTGCGCCTTGCGCACAGCCTGCGCGACAAACCTGACCGACGCCGCCGGTCCGCCGGGACCGGCACGGAGATGAGATATGGCCGGAGTGGACATCCTCGCTAGTGCAATGACGGGGGCGAATGCCGCCTTCCTCGCCGATCTCTACGCCCGCTGGGTGGAGAAGCCGGACAGCGTCGATCCCTCCTTCGCCGAGCTCTTCTCCGCGCTGAACGACGACGCCCGCGCGGTGCTGACCGATGCCACGGGCGCTTCCTGGGCGCCGCGGCCGCGTGGTGGTTTCGCCCCGGCGCCGGAGGCCCCGCCCAAGGGCAAGGCCCCCGCGGTGGATGCGGAGGCGATCCGCAAGGCGCAGCTCGATTCGATCCGCGCCCTGATGCTGATCCGCAGCTACCGGGTCCGCGGTCATCTGGAGGCGCAGCTCGACCCGCTCGGCCTGCAGCAGCCCAAGCCGCATCCGGAGCTGGACCCCAAGACCTGGGGCTTCTCCGAGGACGACCTGGACCGCCCGATCTACATCGCCGGCGTGCTGGGGCTGGAGACGGCCACGGTGCGGGAGATCCTGGAGGTCTGCCGCGCCACCTATTGCGGCCCGATCGGCGTCGAGTTCATGCACATCCAGGATCCGGACCAGAAGGCCTGGATCCAGCAGCGCATGGAAGGCGCCCCCTGGACCCGCGCCTTCGACAAGGAGGCCAAGCGGACCATCCTGGAGCAGCTGACCGAGGCCGAGGGCTTCGAGGCCTTCTGCGCCCGGAAATACGTCTCTACCAAGCGCTTCGGCCTGGAGGGCGGCGAGACCACCATCCCGGCGCTGGAGGCCGTGATCGAGACCGCCGCCAAGGCCGGGGTGAAGGAGATCGCCATCGGCATGGCGCATCGCGGCCGGCTGAATGTGCTGGTCAATGTGGTGAAGAAGCCCTTCGCCCAGGTCTTTTCGGAGTTCAAGGGCGTCTCCACCAACCCCGATGACGTCCAGGGCTCGGGCGACGTGAAGTACCATCTCGGCACCTCGACCGATGTCGAGGTCGCCGGGCGGATGATCCATCTCTCGCTGCAGCCCAACCCGTCGCATCTGGAGGCGGTGGACCCGGTGGTGGCCGGCAAGGTGCGGGCGCGGCAGGACATGAGTGGCGACACCAAGGGGCGCCATTCCGTCATGGGCATCCTGCTCCATGGCGATGCCGCCTTCGCCGGCCAGGGGGTGGTCTACGAGACCCTGGCGATGAGCCAGCTCATCGGCTACCGGACCGGCGGCACGGTGCATATCGTCACCAACAACCAGATCGGCTTCACCACCGTCCCGGCGCATGCCTATTCCGGCCTCTACTGCACCGATGTGGCGAAGAGCGTGCAGGCGCCGATCTGGCATGTGAACGGCGACAACCCGGAGGCCGTGGTCTTCGCCGCGCGCCTCGCCGCCGAATTCCGGCAGCAATTCGCCACCGATGTCGTGCTGGACATCGTCTGCTATCGCCGTCACGGCCATAACGAGAGCGACGAGCCGGCCTTCACCCAGCCGATCATGTACAGCCGCATCCGGGAGATGAAGACCACCCGGACCCTCTATGCCGAGAAGCTGGCCGCCGAGGGCACGGTCCCGGCCGAGGAATCGAAGGCGATGCTGGACGCCTTCAACCAGCAGCTTGAGGAAGCCTACCAGGCCGCCCAGACCTTCAAGCCCAACAAGGCCGACTGGCTGGAAGGCCATTGGGCCGGGCTGAAGGCCGTCGGCTCCGACGACGACGTGGAGCGCCTGCACGAGACCGCCGTGCCGCTGGAGACGCTGCGCGAGGTGGGCAATGCCCTGACCCGCGTGCCGGACGACTTCAACCTCAACCCCAAGATCGCCCGCCAGCTTGAGGCGAAGAAGCAGGCGATCGAGAGCGGTGAGGGCATCGACTGGGCGACCGGCGAGGCGCTGGCCTTCGGCACTCTGCTGCTGGAAGGCCATCGCGTGCGGCTCTCGGGCGAGGACGTGCAGCGCGGCACCTTCAGCCATCGCCACGCCGTGCTGATCGATCAGCAGACCCAGGCGGAATACGTCCCGCTGAACAACATCCGCGCCGGCCAGCCGCGCTTCGAGGCCTTCAACTCCCTGCTCTCCGAATTCGGCGTGCTGGGCTTCGAATACGGCTACAGCCTTGCCGATCCGCACACGCTGGTGCTGTGGGAGGCGCAGTTCGGCGATTTCGCCAACGGCGCCCAGGTCATCATCGACCAGTTCATCTCCAGCGCCGAGACCAAGTGGCTGCGCATGTCCGGCCTGGTGATGCTGCTGCCGCACGGCTACGAGGGCCAGGGGCCGGAGCATTCCTCGGCACGGCTGGAGCGCTACCTGCAGCTCTGCGCCGAGCGGAACATGCGGGTCTGCAACCTGACCACGCCGGCCAACTACTTCCACGCGCTGCGCCGGCAGCTCAAGGCGAACTATCGCAAGCCGCTGGTGCAGATGACGCCGAAATCCCTGCTGCGGCACAAGCTGGCGGTCAGCAGCCTGGCGGATTTCGGCCCGGGCAGCGCCTTCCGCTACGTGATCCCGGAGATCGACGCCATCGCGCCGGAGGAGGAGGTGAGGCGCGTCGTCCTCTGCACCGGCAAGGTCTATTACGACCTGCTGCAGGAGCGGCGCGACCGCGGCGTGAAGGATGTGGCGCTGATCCGCGTGGAGCAGCTCTATCCCTTCCCGAAGGCGAGCCTTGCGCAGGCGCTGGCACCCTACCGCAACGCCGAGGTGGTGTGGTGCCAGGAGGAGCCCGGCAACATGGGCGCCTGGACCTATATGGACCGGCGGATCGAGGGCGTGCTGAAGACGCTCGATATCAAGGCGAAGCGGCCTGACTATATCGGCCGCGAGGATGCGGCGAGCCCGGCCACCGGCCTCGCCCGTATCCATCAGCAACAGCAGGAAACCCTGGTGCGGGAGGCGCTCGGGCTCTGAGCCCGGGCGATCCGCGATAAGGCGAAAGGACGATGGCGACCGATATCCTGGTGCCCCCCTTGGGCGAGAGCGTCAGCAGCGCAACCGTGGCCCGCTGGCTGAAGAAGGCCGGCGAGGCTGTGGCGGCGGATGAGCCGCTGGTGGAGCTGGAGACCGACAAGGTGACGGTGGAGGTGAATGCACCCTCCGCCGGCGTGATCGAGAGCATCTCGGCCGATGAGGGCACCGAGGTCGCACCTGGCGCCGTGCTGGGCGTGATCGCCGCCGGTGCGGCCGCCGCGAAACCCGCGCAGAAGCCCGCCGCCCCTGCGCCGGCTCCGGCCGCGCCCGCCCCGGCACAGCCGAAGGTGGAGGCGCCGCGCGTGCCTGCCGGCCCCGTCGCCGTGCCGGGCACCCATGCACCGCTGCCCGCCGCCACCAAGCTGATGTCCGAGAACCGGGTGACGGCCGAGCAGATCGGCACCGGCACGGCCAAGGGCGGCCGCATCAGCAAGGGCGATGTACTGGACTTCCTGTCCCGCCCCGCCCCGGCCGCGGCCCCTGCGCCCGCCGCCCGCCCGCCTCGCACGCTGGAGGAAGGCGAGGAGCGGGTGAAGATGACCCGCCTGCGCCGCACCATCGCGACGCGGCTGAAAGAGGCGCAGAACACCGCCGCCATGCTCACCACCTTCAACGAGGTGGATATGAGCGCGGTGATGGAGCTGCGCAGCGAATATCGCGATGCCTTCGAGAAGAAGTACGGCGTCCGCCTCGGCTTCATGTCCTTCTTCGTGAAGGCCTGCGTCGCGGCGCTGAAGGAATTCCCGGCGGTCAATGCCGAGATCGACGGCGACGAGATCATCTACAAGAACTTCGTGCATATGGGCATCGCCGTCGGCGGGCCGAGCGGTCTGGTCGTGCCGGTGCTGCGCAATGCCGATAAGATGAGCTTCGCCGAGATCGAGAAGCGCATCGCCGATTTCGGCCGCCGTGCCCGCGACGGCGCGCTGAAGCTGGAGGAGCTGGCCG
>CALGVL010000062.1 GCA_937930165.1 uncultured Acetobacteraceae bacterium | reverse complement strand
CCGAGACTGACCGCAACCTCTATGTCGAGGGTGCCAGCTACAACGGCGCCGAGGTCTCCGGCGCCCATCTGGTCCTGCCCTGGTCCGGCGAATTCGGCTTCTCCTTCACTGATGCCGACCCGGCCGGCAGCAACAGCGCGGTCCCTGCGTCGGCCCCTGCCCCTGCCGAGCTGCCGGCAGCGGGGGCGTTTGACTGGAATGCCCTGGCCGCACAGGTCACGGCGAATTTCGAAGCCTCGGGTCACTGGTTCTTCTGACCCGCGACCGGGGCGCCGGGGGCAATCGCCCTCGGCGCCCCACCTCTTACGGGGATTGCCCTTCCTGCCGACCCGGCTGCGGATCGCCGGGCGAGGGGACGAACGAAAGAGCCGTATCGGCTGGACCATGCCCGGCGGCGATATTCCGTCGCCTATAGGGGGCGGCCTCCGTACGTAGGGGGTCTCACGCGAACGCGGCCTGCCATCCTGGACGCCCTCCGCCAGGCGGGCCCAGCTTTACCCCCTGCGACTCCAGACCCGTAGGGGCGATGTGTTCCGCGACCTGCGCCACTCATGCCGGGGTAAGAGGCACAGCCCGGGCGACGCGTTTCCCGGCTATCCTGCAGGGTTTGCGGCGGGCCGCCCCGTCCTGGGCGGGCTTCCGGTCTGGACAGGCATGCGGTGCATCAGGCGGGCGAGGACGAAGGCGACATTCGTCCTGGCGTCATCATCGCTCATCCGGGCGAAGGGCTGGGCGAATTCGCCCTTGCCGACGCCGTCGTCACGGCGGCTGCGCTCCTCCTCCAGGATCTCGAAGCCGCTGTCCAGCATGGCGGCGCGCTGCTCCTGATGCGGCAGGCGGTTGATCAGGTAGGGGCGGCGCCCGCGAACGAGCTTCCAGACCGGCTCCTGCAGGCGCCAATGCCCGTTCCAGTGCTTGGTCAGGTTGTGGCAGCCGTAATCGATCTCATGCGTCATGTAGCCGCCATCGGCCAGCCATTCGGCGCAGCGCCGGTAGACCTCGGCCACCTCGTCCACATGCTCCATGACCGAATGCGAGAAGATCCAGCCGATACTGCCCGGCGCGACCAGATCCCTGTCGTGCCAGGGTGCGGCGAAGCGGATATGGCGCCCGGTATTGCTGATAAGGTCCTGGCGGATCGCTTCCAGCCGCTCCTCGGCCAGTGCCGCCTCCATTCCAGCTTCGAGTTCGGGCGGAAAGCCCCATTCCCGAGGTTGCGTGAAGATGAAGAGCGGGTCCGGATAGCGCGGGACCGGCGACCTGGCCTTGAACAGGGCGACAAGGATGTCGAAGACCTGCAGGTTGCGTTCGGCATCGGTGTGGTTCTGGATGTCCAGGGCATAATAGCGCTCGGCGCCCGCGAGCAGCGCGGCGAGGCCGGTCCCGATGGTGTCGCCGGGACCGAACTCGGCGACGACCCGCGGCATCGCGCCGCCCGAGAAGCGGGACAGGCGACTGAAATGCCGCAGGAAGACCGAATAGCAGTACTCGCCCGACCCGGTGCTGTTGGCCACGGGCCGATGCGTCGACCGCAGGGCGGGCAGCGCGAAGGAGAGCGCCCCCTTCACCAGGGGCTTCACATTGACTTCCAGCATCGCTTCCTCCCGATAAGGATCGTCCGCCGCGATCAACCGCCATGGCCCAGGAGCCTGGCATAGGTTTCCGTCACCCGCCGTGTCATCGCGGCGACGTCGAAGTGGCGCTCGAACACCTGCCGCCCCTCGGCCGCGAGCCGGCCGCGCAGCTCCGGCTCGCGGATCACGCGCTCCAGGGCAGCCGCCAGCTCGCCGGCCTCGCCGGGCTGGACCAGCAGGGCGGAGACCCCGTCCGTCAGGAATTCGGGGAGGGCGCCGACCGGCGTGGCGACCACCGGAACCCGCGCGGCCAGCGCCTCCAGAACCACCATCGGCAGGTTCTCCGCATGGGAAGGCAGGACCAGGGCGGAGGCCGATGCCAGCAGCGAGTCGGTGCCGGCCCGGTCGAGCCAGCCCGGGAACTCGACCCGGCCGGCGATGCCCAGGCGGCGGGCTTCCTCGCGGTAGGGCTCGCTGTCGCCGTATCCGGCCAGGGTCGCGCGCCAGTCCAGCCCGGCCAGCCCGGGCGAGGCCAGGGCCGCCAGAAGGGTGGACACCCCCTTGCGCCGGGAGAGATGCCCCAGGAAGACGAAGTGGGCCGTGCGCTGCTCCGGGCATCCCGCGACCTTGGGGTCGGGCACCCCGTTGGGGATGACATCGACCCGGTCCGCCGGTAGCCCGATCTCCTCCAGGAGGAACCGGCGCCAGCCCTCGGAGAGGGCAATGGTCCGCCCGGCGCGGCGGAAGGCCCAGCGCAGGGCCGCCCGGGCGGGGCGCGGCAGGGAGCGGTACCATTGGTCGTAGCCGGAGCCGTGCAGGTGAACCACCGTCGGGATCCGCAGCGGCGCGGCGAGCAGGATGGCGAGGAGCTTGCGCACCGAACTCCCGCGCGGCGCCATATGCGCGTGCAGGATGGTCGGCTGGCCTGCCAGGACATGGCGCCCGACCTGCCCGAGCGCCGAGAGGAAATACAGCGGGGCAGCGGCCAAGCTGCCCGGCCCGCGGGTATCGTATTGCTCGATCCGCAGGGAGGGGTCGATCCGGGGCATCTCGGCACGGAGATGGGCGATGCAGGTGCCGATGCCGCCTGCCCTGCCAGTCCTCAGGTCGCCGGGGCAGAGCATGCAGACGATCGCCCCGAGGCCGGGGGCAGCGGTCACGCCGGCTGCAGAGGCGCCACCGGACCCGTGCCGGGCGCCGGCATTGGCTGCCTCGGGAGAACCAGTGGATGCGGATGGTGGTGCCAGGTCCGTCCTCCGTTCAGGAGCGGGCGACCGGGTCGGCGCCCGGCCGCCCCAGGCCGTAATGGGGATCGATGGGCCGGTGGCTCCTGGGCGCCACCACGCGCGTGGCGGCGGCGCTGCGGGCACCGGCGATCCGCAGGAGGACGTAGATCAGGGGGAACAGGACGGTGTGGATGTCCCCGCCGCTGAACAGAAGGCTCTCGACCGGGGCGATTGCCAGGCAGACGACCCCATAGACGAGGGCAAGGCTGGCCCATCGGTGCGTGCCGCCTGCCCAAAGGAGCAGGGACCGCACGAGCATTTCGAGCATCGCCCAGAGGGTGACCACCGCGCCCGGGATGCCGAGGGCCAGCATCATCTCGATCAGGGCGCTGTGGGCGCTCCACATGGTCCATCCGGCGCGGCGCCAGACATCCTCGATCTCCGGCAAGGCATTGATGAAGAAGCCGCTGTAGCCGTAGCCCCCCAGGGGTTTTTCCCACGCCATGTCCAGCAGGCCGAGCCAGGTGGGGACGCGGCCGGTGAGGGAGGGATCCTTCCCGAGCGCCTCCATGACGGGATTGAAGTAGAGGTAGAGGAGCGTCACCAGGGCGAAGGCGGCAAGGAGGACGCCATAGACCGCCCAGATCCTCGCCAGGCCGGGCAGCCGCAGGAGCGGCAGGAAGATGACGAGGCAGACCATCATGCCGATCGTCACCTGCGCCGTCCGCGAATGCGCCATGATGGCGAGAAATAGGCTGAGCAGGAGCATGGGGGCGTGCAGCCAGCGGCGCCCCGGCTCGTTGCGCCACAGCCAGCCGAAGAACAGGACGGACAGTGCCGTGGCAGCGCCGAGCCCGCTCTTGTGCGGATATACGCCGTTCCAATTGCCGGCCAGGCCCGGACTGCTCATGATGCCGACCGAGGGGATGCCGATGGCCACCGCTGCGGAGATGACCATGGAGATGCCGAGCGCGGCGGCGGTGAAGCGGATGACGCGCTCGACCGGATGGCTGGCGGCGAGGTAGTAGGCGAAGGCCACGGTCTGGATCAGGGACATGACCTTGCGTCCCGAAACCCAGGGATCCGTTGACCACAGCACCGATATGGCCGCCATCAGGATGAAGACGTTGATCAGGCCCCCATGCCTGGCGACGAAGAGGAGCCTGCCCCACCGGGCCGTGAGGAAGGTGACGGTGCCGACCAGCACGAGCGCCATCGCCGCGGCATTGTAGGGATTGGTCCCGCCGCCCTTGACGGAGACTCCCTCGACACGCAGCGGCAGGCCGGCATAGGCGCCGAGGAACATGGACAGCGCGAAGACGCAGAAGGCTGCTTCGGCGAAGCCGGCAAGGCGGCGCGTGTCGAGGATCATGCGACCGGCGCTCCCGCTTTCTGGGCGCGGCGCGCCCTGAGCAGGCCGGCCAGCGCCCGGGGCAGCCGCCGCGGCCCGGCGAGGTCGAGCGCGGCATAGGCGGCCGCATAGGCGACGAGGCCGCCCGCGATGCTGAGGGCCAGCCCTGCCGGCCCGGCCGGCAGCGGCGTCGCACACAGGGCCACCGCCATGAGAAGGGCTGCGGTGAGGATGCGGCAGGTCTCGCCCAATGGTGTGGGCATGGGATGGACCCGGCGCACGAGGAGGGCCCCGTAGATCAGCATGCCCGCAGCGACGCAGGCAGTGGCGGCGGCGGCACCCGCACCGCCATAGGCGGGCACCAGAAGAAGGCACAGCGCCAGGTTGGCGGCGGCCCCGCTTGCCACGACGCGGACCAGCAGGCCGGTGCGCTTGGCGAGCTGGAAGGCGTAATCGAAGTGATAGGCCCGCAGCCCGAGAAGGACGGCGGCGAGGCAGAGCCAGGGGATGATCTGTCCCACCTCCTGCCGCAGGGCAGGGCCGACGAAGGCACTCGCCACATCGGGGGCGAGCAGGGCAAGACCCAGCGCCGCGGGGGCCAGGACCGAGAGGAGGAGGATGTAGTTCTGCTCCAGTACGCCCTTGGCGGCCGCCGGGTCGCCGCTCTCGACGGCCCGCACCGCGGCCGGGAACAGGGCGGAGGAGATGCCCGAGCTGAAGACCCCGAGGCTGTTCTGGACCAGGGTGTTGGAAACGCTGTAGGCCCCGACCGCCCCATAGCCGGCGAGGACGCCAAGCAGGATCGGCGTCCCCGAGGAGACCAGCCCGGACAGGACCCTGGTGAGCCCGACCGGCGCCCCGAAGGCCAGGAACTCCCGCGCCAGGGTCCGGTCGTACCGGCGCGGCCGGAACGACGCCCAGCCGCCGAGGAAGAGGCACCCCGCCGCCGCCGCCGCGCAGAAGCCGGCGAGCAGCGCCGCCTCCGCCGAGTCGGTGAGATAGGCCGCCCCGATCACCCCGGCGAGCATGAGGCCGTTGCGCGTCAGCGTCATGACCAGGAAGTGGCCGGGGCTGAAGCGGGCGATCTGCACGCGCGCGCTGAATTCGAACCAGCCGAAGGCGACGCTGCCGAGCAGGATCAGCCAGGCGGTGCCCAGATGCGGCGCGCCGATGCCGAGCAAAGTGGCCAGGACCAGCGGCGGCACCGGAAGCAGGGCCATCCCGGCGAAGAGCAGCAGGATGGTCGGGACGAAGCGCGGATCGTTCTGGTGGGTCTCGTGCCAGCGCATGAAGCTGGCGCAGACCCATTCGAAGAGGAGGCTGTTGCCGAGCGCGGCGGCCGCCATCCCGAAGCCGTAGACGCCCATGGCGACGGGCGAGAGGATCCAGGTCAGCAGCATGGCCGTGAGGAAGCCGATGATGCCGGGCACGGCCCTGCTGGTGATGTAGATCGCCCCGTCGCGGAGAAACACGGCGCGTTGCCTCAGGCGGTGGCGCGGCTGCGCCCCGGCCGGCGGCGCCAGCCGGCCAGGGAGAAGGCGTGATTGTAGGCGGCGAGGAGGGGCGGGACGGAATAGGACCAGGCGAGCTCGGTCTGCACGCGGTGGCGGCCGATGGCACCCATGCGCGCCCGGGCGTCCGCATCGTCGAGGAGCCGGGCGATGCCTTCCGCCATCGCCCGCTCGGAATTCGCCTCGACATAGAGGCCGGCCTCGCCGGCCGACTGCCGGGTTTCGTGCAGGTCGAAGGCCAGCACCGGCAGGCCGAAGAACATGTACTCGACCACCTTGTTCATCGTGCAGTGGTCCGAATAGGGATTCCGCGGATCCGGCACAATGCCGATATCGGCCGAGGACAGGACGCGGCAGATCATCTCGTCATTCGCGCGTCCGGTGAAGCTGCAGCAGTCGGCGACACCGAGTTCCTCTGTATAGCGGACGATCGCGGGCTGATGCGGCCCATCGCCCATCAGCACGCAATGCACGTCGTGCCGTCCCAGCTCGTCGCGGAGGATTCGCATGGCGCGGATCAGGTGCTCCACGCCGTCCTGCCGGCAGATCTCGCCGAGATAGGCGACCAGGAAGGGCTTGCCGTGAGACCAGGCCGCCTCGCGCTCGCGCGCCCGGAAGCGCGACAGGTCGGGCCCGGAGCGGACGATGTAGATATCCCCGGCAGCCTTGCCGCCGCGGCGCATGGCCACCGACTTGTGGCTCTCGTTGGTGGTGATCACCACCTGCGCGGTGCGGAAGGTCATGCGCTCCAGGAACAGCAATGTCCGGTACAGGGCGCCTCCCCCGCGATTGAACTTCACGCCGTACATCTCCGGGGACAGGTCGTGGTGGTCGAACAGGAACACCTTGCCGAAGAGTCGCCAGAAGGCGCCGAGCAGCCAGTACGTCTCCGGCGGGTTGCAGGCGTGCAGCACATCGAAGCCGCGGCCGAGGAGAGCGATCCGGAGGCTCAGAAGGGAGGTCATCGCGAAGCACCAGGCGAATTCGGCGAGGAAGCCGAGCGTGCCCTGCGCCTCGAAGGGCAGGGGGTAGCGGTGGATCTCCACCCCCTCCAGCGTCTCGCGCGAGGCGTTGTGCCCCTTCATCTTCGGGCAGATCACGCTCACCTCGCAGCCCGCGGCGGCGAGGGTGGTCGCCTCGAGCCAGACGCGCCTGTCGAAGGGGACAGGCAGATTCTGCACGACGATCAGCACGCGCCGGGGACGGTCCCGGTGCATCTCTGCCCGGAGCGAGTCAGACGGCTGCTGCGGCATCGGTTCCTCCGGTTCTTCGAGGCGCCACGCGGATCAGGGCAGGGCGGTCATTCCCTTCACGCGGTGACGGCCTCCGTTCGGTCAGGCACTACCACCGATCCGGCGCGTCGCCGAAGCAAGCCGCGCCTGCCGGCGAGGCTTCTCCAGGGCCGGCAGGGTCAGGATGACCGGGACGCCCACGATGCGCTCGATGGACTCCGCGGCGATGAAGCGGTTGCTGAAGGTGAGCGCGAGCAGAAGGACGAAGCCAGAGGACAGGAAGCCGAGTGCCAAGCCCGCAGCGGCGAACAGGATCTTCTTGGGAGAGACGGGCTTGCTGTCGGCCCGCGGGGCCTGGATCAGGCTCAGGCCGGCGACCTTGGCCCGGTCCAGGTCCTCGATGACCCTGGCATCAGTGAGGCGCTGGCTGAGATTGGCATTGGCCGTCTCGATCTCGGCGATGCGCGTGTTGAGCGACCGGAGATGCACCTCGTCGACGGAGATCTGATGGAGGCGTGCATCGTCCTGCGCGATCAGCGAATGGAGCGAGGCGATCCTGCCCGCCAGCGGGGTACGCTCCGCCTCGGTCGTGGCCAGTTGCTGGAGAAGGGCGGTGTGCAGCGGGTTGATGCCGCTCGACACCGCGCGGGTCTGGGCCGCGGTCTGCCGGACGGCCTGCTCCGCCGCCTGCAGCGCCGCCCTGGCCGACCGCGCCATCGGGTGATTGCTGCCGTAGGTCTCGGAGGTCTCCTGCATGCGCTGACGCATCTCGTGGAGGCGCAGCCCTGCCGCCACGGCTGCATCGGATGCCTGCACCGTGTTGGACAGGGTGATCGTGGGCGGATGGCGCTGGAGCTCCTCGCGGAGGAAGGCGATCTGCGACTCCAGCATGGCGGAGCGCATCTCCGCATCCCTGAGCTCCTGGACGAGGCTGTTGCGCCGCTGCACGAGCAGGCTGCGCTGCTCGTCGGCGTTGATGAGGTTCCGCTCGGCGATGTAGCGGGTGCGCTCGGCCTGGACCTCTGCGAGCTTGTCCAGGTTGTTCCTGATCTCCGCCTCAAGGAACTGCGTCCGGCTGCTGCTGTAGGCCTGGACATGGCGTTCCTGGAACCGGTCCACGACGACCGCGAGGGCCTCCTCGGCAAGGGCGCGGTCCGTGTTGCGCAGCTTGATCTCGATGATGTTCGTCAGCCTGACCGGCCAGGCCGTGAGGTCATCGCGAAACGCGCGGAGGGCACGTTCCTCGATCTCGGCGGGCTCCAGGTCGCGGGCCGCGATCTCGGGGTAGAGCCGCGCGATGCCGACCGTGTGCAGCACCTCGCGTATGAGGTCGAGACTTGTTGCAGTCTGCATGACCGTGTCGACCATCTCACGCATGGTGGTCTGCAGGATCGAGGGCGCGGGGCCGGGCGCCTCCGGGCGAGGCACGAATTCGCGCGCCGGCCGCACAAGGATCCGTGTGTCGGCCTCGTAGACCGGCTTTATCGTATAGGCGAGCGCGACAAGCAGGATCGGCGGGAGAAGGAGGGCGGCGAGCACTGAGCGCTTGTGCCGGAAGAACACCACGGCGATTTCGCGGATGGAGGGAAGCGAAGCGACAGGTCTCAAGGGGCGGCCCTCGCTATGCGCGATTGCAGGGTTGCAGATTATCCAATCCGCAGCAGGACGGGCATTTGTTGTTCGTCAGTCCGTTCACTTGCGTGTGGTTTCAAAAGTGGGCCTTGCCGCTGCCCCCGAAATCCAGGAGGGCCGCGTGGGCGCGGCGAGGAAGGCGTCGATGATGGCTCCGAAGGCGGGCTTCGGCCGCAGCTGCGCGTCGAAGGGAAGCGGCCTGGCCGGCAGGCCATCGGCGCGGGCGAAGCTCCGGTTCTGCCTCGGCGTAAGCCAGGTGTGCCGGTCGGTCATGCCCCAGATCATCACGCAGGCAACCGCTGGTTCGGAAAGCGCGACATCGAGGAAGCGGCGGTACATGGCGGCGACCTCCCGGTCCCGCTGCGCCTCGTCCGAAGGGGCGCCGACATCGAGCACGTCGAGCTCGCTCAGCACGATCCTGACGCCCCGGGCGGCGATCTCCCGCAGGAATGCAACAAAGCTCTCCTCATGGAATGGCCTGGAGAGCCGGAGGTGCGACTGCAGCCCGATGGCGTCGATCGGCACGCCGCGCCGGATGAAGCCGTCCAGCAGCGCGAGCAGTCCGCGGCGCTTCGCAGCCATGTCCCCGCCGTCCTGCTCCATGCCGTAGTCGTTGTAGACGAGGCGCACCCTGGGGAAGGCCGCGCGCGCCTCGCGGAAGGCAAGGTCCAGGTAGGAGGGGCCGAGGGCGCGCAGGGCAGGGTCCAGGCGGAGCGCGTCGGGGCGTCCGTCCCGTGGGTTGAGCGCCTCGTTGACGACGTTGATGTACCGGGTCTGCCGGGCATAGGTGTCACCCATCCACCAGATGTGATCCATCATGGCGGTGTGCTTGGCCGCCGCATCGGGCAGCGCCTCGAACCAGCGCGGATACTTCTCGTGCCAGAAGATGTGTGCCCCGCCGAGCGGCAGGCCGAATGCTGCAGCGCGCGCCACTACGCCGCGATCCGCCTCCCGGTCGAACTTCCCCTGCGCGGGGCTGATGATGGACCAGTGCAGGTTCGGGGCAATGAGGGCGCAGTGCTCGCGCACGAGTCGGTCAAGCGCGGGATCGCGCTCCGGTGGGTAATCGTAGGGAAAGGCGCCAAATTCGATGCCGCGTGAGGCGGCGGCTGCCTTCAGGGTGCGATGCTGCCCCAGGGCGTCGTGGAATGCGAGCGGCGCGCATGCGGTGGCGGCAAGACAGGCGCGACGTGTCGGACGCCATCCCTTTGGAATGCAACCAGGGATTTCTGTCGCCATCGTTTGCGCTCTCGTTGAGGGCTTTGCGATCCTGGCCGGAAACATCTCGGCTTCGCGCATTTTTTAGTTGTATGCGCAAGTGCAGTGGAGTGCCTTTCACGATCAGGAGGGTCGGAAAGCGAGCGAGCACCTGAAGGCAGGAAGCAGGACGCGCAAGCCGTACGGATGGGCTGCTCGCTGCTGCCGCTTCGCAGATCCGGGTGTTCGCCACGGATGCCTCGCGTGCCAATGGCGGCCGGTCTGAGGAGCGAAGGGAAATGCGCGTATCCGCCATCGTCGATGTCGGAGCAATTCCGCCCCTCCGTCCCGCCAGGCATGGACACGCGGCCACCGCAGACAAGTGGGACGGCGCACCGTCGGGTAAGCCGCTTCCGAAGGGTGCAGGCGGGCCGCGTGCAGCGGCTTCCGCTGGCAGGCGCAGCAAACCGGTGCGGGCCATTCACCGTGCCGCATCCGCGGGCCACGGCACCGCACAGGAGGTCGCGTGATGGACGACGGCGAGATTGTCCCGGTCAGGGCGGAGCCGCACAGGCAGAGGACCGCGCATGTGCCGGTCGGGCTGCGGCCGGGCGCCACGGAACCGCCGGTCGTGACCAGGACGCTGGTGATGGCCAACGAGACCGGTTGGGGACGGCGGCAGATGGCGCCCATGCTCGGGCGCATCCGGACGGCCATCGCCCGCGACGGGTTGGCGGTGCTGCACATCACCTCCGCGGTGCGGGGCGAGGGCGTTTCCACCATCGCCCGCGAACTGGTCAAGGCGGCAGCCACACTTCCGTCCTGCCGACCGCTCCTGCTGGATTGCAACCCGGGCGATGGGGACCAGGCCGAGGCGCTGGGCGGCGCCCTGCCGGCCGCCGTGGATTCCTACATGACGAGCGGGAGGGCGGAGGTGGCCGCGGTCGTCGCCGGCGACGTGACCTTCCACGCCGCCCTGTTCGACGCCGCCGCATCGGAGGGCATCGTCTTCCTTCCCGGCGGGGTCGAGCAGGCACCCGACCCGTCCAGAACGATGGGCGGCCTCTACCAGTCGCTGCTCGCGGGCTTCAACCTGATCGTCGCCGACTGCCCGCCGGTCCGGGAGGTGCCCTATTTCGTCCCGATCGCGCCCGGGACGCCGGAGGTCGTGCTCGTCGTGCGCGCGGAGCGGACGCTCATCCGCGCTGTGCTGCGCGCCAAGGACGCGATCCCGGAGCTTGGTGGCCGCCTTCTTGGGATCACCATGAACGAGCGCCGCTCCTATCTGCCGGCATTTCTCCGCCGCAGGCTCTAGCTGGAGGCGTGCGCATGGCGGAGAACCCGCGCCCGGCGCTTTCCGTGATCGTGAAGTGCCACAACGAGGAGGCCAAGCTCGGGCTCTGCCTGTCCTCCATCCTCGTCGAGACCGCGGGGACCGGGGCGGAGATCATCGTCGCCGACGCCGCCTCCGAGGACCGCAGCCTGGAGATCGCCCGCGCCTATCCGGTGCGGATCCTGCGCCTGGCCGATCCCGGCGACCGCCGCTGCGGCGCCACCGCACATCTGGGCTGGCAGGCGGCGCGGGGAGATTTCATCCTTCTGGTCGATGGGGACATGGAGTTGCTGCCCGGCTTCCTCGGCGCGGCGCTCCGCGCCATGGCGGCGGATCCGCGGCTTGCCGCGGTGGGCGGGCATCTGGTGGAGATGTCCGACGGCCTCGAATTCCAGGAGCGGCAGAAGCGGGCCAACCCGGCCAGGGCAGCGGGCATGGTGAGCCACATCACAGGCTGCGCACTCTACCGGCGGCAAGCGGTCGAGGATGCCGGCCACTTCATGGACCGCAACCTCCATTGCTATGAGGAATTCGAGCTGGGCATCCGCCTGCGCGCGAAAGGCTGGCGGCTGCTGCGCCTGGACATGCCCTGCGTGCGGCATCACGGGCACCGGGATGCCCCGCTGGCCCTGCTCCGCCGCCGCTGGCGGACCCGGTTCCTGCACGGACATGGCGAGATCCTGCGGGCCGTCTGGGGGAAGCCCTATTTCCTGGAGGCGACGAAGCCGTGCCGGCTGCCGGCCGCGGTGGTGGGGTGGTGGGCGGTGCTGATGCCGCTGGCCGTGGCGACGCCCTTCGCTGCCTGGGCCGGCCCCGCCCTGCTCCTGGTGGTGGCGCTGCCGCCGGCGGCGCTGCTGGCGCGGAAGCGGAGCCTGGGGCGGGCCGCCTATGCCTTCGCGCTCTGGCAGCTCTGCGCCGCCTCCCTCCTGGCGGGTCTGGTGGGCCGGCGGGTGGCGCCGACAACCCCGTTGCCGGCGATCGAATTTGAGGGCCGGGCCCCGCCGGCGGCTGCCGTCCCCCATGACGACGGGCGGCGCGAGAAGGAGGATACCCTGGTGGTGGGCGGCCATCCGGTCAGGGCGGCCCCAGCGCCTGAAGCACGGCGAGAATGACGCTGACCACGGCGGCGACGGCGATCCAGAACAGGGCAAGGCCGCTGAACCTGACGCCCGGGGCGGGGGGGATCTCCTCCGCCTCGCTATCCGCCAGGCCGCCGGGGCCGGAGGCGCGGATGCTCCCGGCCGGAGCCGGGGCGGGCACCGTCTCGCCCTGGAGGCGGGTGCGGGCGAGCCCCACCCAGGCCCGGCCGCCGCGCAGGGAAAGTCGCGGCCGCGCCGCGAAGGCTTGGGTGATGAGGCTCTCCAGGCGCCGGAGGTCGCGCCGGTCCACCACCACCTGCACGACGGGCAGATGGCCGGCGAAGACCCGCTCCAGCATCTCCCCGCCGAGCGCCCGGTAGAGCTGCCTGTCGCCGTCCGGCAGGGCCTGCCCCCTCGGTTCGATGAGTGCTGCACCGATCTTCGGGTGCAGCAGGACCAGGCGCCCGGGGGCAGGTTTCCATATGCCATCGCCGGGCAGGGAGACGCCGGCCAGGGCGCACCATCCCGCGGGCAGGGGCGGAGTGCCCTCTGCCGGAGGCGGCGCGGCATCGGCGGCCGGGGGGCGGACGAACCCCTCCCGCTCGGCTCGCCTCGTCTCCTCGGGCACGATCGGGTCGCTCCTCCGGGCGGTCACCTCCGGGATATGGCCTCACGGATGAACGTGCATTCGGGGGTAATGGAGCACGCGGACGCCTCGCCTGACCCCGGCTGGCCGCGCCGGGATTCCCCCGTCGCAGGCGGAGGCGCATCCGGCGCGGCCGGGGTTGCCGGAAGTCCCGATGACGATACCGTCATGCCGCCGCGCGGCAGGCCGGTCCTGTAGCGGATCGCGTTCAGGAAGGCATGCAAATCCGCGGCGGACTCCTGTTTGCAGAGCAGATTCAGGCTCCGGAGCGATGCCGCTTCTCCGCGATCTGCTCTAGCTCAGCGCTTCCGCCGCCTTCAGCACCAGGCGGGCGTGTTCCGCCGGCTTGACCTTCCGCCAGACCTTGCGGATCACCCCATCGGCGCCGATCAGGAAGCTGCTGCGCTCCATGCCCATGTATTTCCTGCCATACATGGATTTCTCCACCCAGACGCCGTAGCGCTCAGCCACCGTATGGTCGGCATCCGAGGCCAGCGGGAATTCCAGGCCGTATTTCTGCGCGAATTTCTCAATGGCCGGGAGTTTGTCCGGGGAGACGCCGATGACCGTCAGCCCCAATTTCCCAAGCTGCGGCAGCGCTTCCTGGATGCCGCAGGCCTGCTGGGTGCAGCCGGATGTGTTGGCCTTCGGGTAGAAGTAAAGCAGGAAAGGCCGGCCCCTCAGCCCTTCCAGGCTCACGGTCCGTCCGCCGCTCGCCGGCATGGTGAAGTCCGGCGCCGCCTGGCCCTCCGCCGGTCCTGCCTCGCTCATGCGCATCACTCCCCCGTTGGCGCCAAGGGGCCGACCCGGCGCTCGAAGATCGCGCGCACCGTTGCGGCCATGTCACGCATCTGCGCGCGCAGGGCGGGAAGGTCAACCGGTCGCGGTTCCAGCAGCGGCCCGGCCGCGCGCAGCAGCGCTGCCGCCACGGGTGCGGGCAGCGCCTCCTCCCGCGACTTGCCGATCGTCAGGCGGATCAGCCCGATCACCGTGCGCCATAGCCGGTCGGCGGCGATCAGCGCGGCGGCCTCCTCCGCCGGCAGGATGCCGGCCTCGCTCAGCCGCGCCAGGGCGATGCGCGTCGTCGTCGCCAGGATCTGCGGCCGTTCCGCCGCGTGCCGCAGTTGCAGCGCCTGGGCGATGAACTCCACCTCCACCAGCCCGCCCGGCATGGCCTTCAGGTCCCAGGGGCCTTCCGGCGGCAGGTCGCGCAGCATGCGCGCGCGCATGGCGGCGGCATCGGCCAGCGCGCTCTCCGCCGCGCCGGGTTTCGTGATCGCTGCCTTCAGCGCTTCCGTAATGCGCTTCCTGAGCGCCGGCGGCCCCGCCACCACCCGCGCCCGGGTCAGCGCCATGCGCTCCCAGGTCCAGGCATTGACGCGGTGATACTCTTCGAAGCTGGAGAGCCGAACCGCCACCGGCCCCTTGTTGCCGGAGGGGCGGAGCCGCATGTCCACCTCCCACAGCCGTCCCTCCGCCCCCGGTGCGGTGATGGCGGCCACCACCTGCGGCGCGAGGCGGACGAAATACTCGGACGGCGCCAGCGACCGCCGGCCGCCCGTGCTTTCCGTTGCCTCCGGGTCGTGGTCGTAGATCAGCACCAGATCGAGGTCGGAGCCGGGCAGCATCTCCCGCCCGCCCAGCTTGCCGAGGGCCACCACCGCCAGCGCTCCGCCCGGCACCCGGCCGTAGCGTTCGGCGAAATCGGCGCTGATGCGCGGCAGCAGGGCGGAGATGGCGGCATCCGCCAGGTCGGAGAGCAATTCCCCCGCCCGGTCGGCATCCAGCGTACCCTCCAGCGCCGCAGCGTTGATCTCGAATTTCCGCTCGGTGGCGAGGCGGCGGGCGGCCTCCAGCGCTTCCTCCAGATGACGCGCATCCTTCACCAGGGCGGGCAGGGCGGCGGAGGGATCGGCGCCGCCCGGCGCGAAGCTCCCGGCCAGAAGCCCGTCCAGCGCCGCGGCGTTGCGGGAGAGGTGGTCGGCAAGCTGCGGCGCGGCGCCGAGGATCCCGGCCACCCGGTCGAGCAGGGCAGGATTGCGATGCAGCAGGCTCAGCACCTGCACCCCGGCGGGCAGCCGGTTGAGCATCCCGTCGAAGCGCGCCAGCGCCTGGTTCGGATGGGTCTGCTTCGCGAAGGCGGCGAGCAGGGCGGGCATCAGCTCGGTCAGCAGCTCCCGCGCCCGCTGGCTGCGCATCGCCCGTGGGCGGCCGTGGTGCCAGCCGCGCACCATGGCGGCGACCGAGGACGGCTCCTCGAATCCCATGCGCCGCAGGGTCGCCAGCGTGTCGGGGTCGTCCTCCACCCCGGTGAAGACCAGGTTGCCGCCGACCTCGCTCTCCCCGGCCCCGTTGCCGCTGAGTGCCGGCGCGGTCTCGAACAGCCGGCCGTAATGCCGCTCCACCCGGCCGAGATGCGCCATGAAAGCCCCGGCGAAGGCTTCCGTGCTGGCATAGCCCATGAAGGAGGCGATGCGCGCCAGCCCCTCGGCATCCTCCGGCAGCCGGTGGGTCTGCCGGTCGGCCACCATCTGCAGCCGGTGCTCCAGGTTGCGCAGGAAGACATAGGCATCGGCCAGGTCCGCCGCGGCCCGGCGCTCGACCTTCCCGGCCGCCGCCAGCTTCGCCAGGGCGCCGAGGGTGGTGGGGTCGCGCAGCGCCGGGTCGCGCCCGCCCCAGATCAGTTGCAGCACCTGGGCGGTGAATTCGATCTCCCGGATGCCGCCGCGGCCGAGCTTCACGTCATGCCCGGCCAGCGCCACCTTCGCCCCGGCCCCCTGCGCGCCCTTATGGGCATGGATCTGCCGCTTGATGGAGTGGATGTCGGCCACCGCCGCGAAATCCAGATGGCGGCGCCAGACGAAGGGGCGGATCTCGCGCAGGAATTGCTCGCCCAGGGCGCGGTCGCCGGCGACCGGCCGCGCCTTGATCATGGCGGCGCGCTCCCAGTTCTGCCCCATGGATTCGTAATAGGTGATGGCCGCATGCATCGAGACGGCGAGCGGCGTCGCCGCCGGGTCCGGGCGCAGGCGCAGGTCTGTGCGGAAGACGTAGCCCTCCGCGGTGCGCTCCTCCAGCAGCCGCACGAGGTCGCGCGCGATGCGGACATAGCAGGCGCCGGCCCGGTCCGTGCTATAGGCTGCCGCCCCCGGATCATAGAGCAGCATGAGGTCCACATCCGAGGAGTAGTTCAGCTCCCGCCCGCCCAGCTTGCCCATTCCAAGCACGATCAGGCCGCTGCCCTTGCAGACCGAGCGCGGATCGGGCTTGGCGCCATTGCCGCGGCCGAGTCGGAGTTCTCCCCGCTCCGCCGCCGCCAGCAGCAGATGCGCGCAGGCGAAGTCGATGCAGGCATCCGCGAGGTCCGAGAGCGCGCCTGTCACCCGGTCGAGCGGCCAGAGCCCGGCGAGATCCGCCACGGCGGCGATCAGCGCCGCCTGCCGCTTCGTCTGCCGCAGCAGCGCCCCCACTGCCTCCCGCCCCGCCTGGGGATCGGCATGGGTCAGGGGGTCGAGTGCCAGGGCCAGGGCCTCGTCCGGCCCGCGCTCCGCCAGGCGCAGCAGGGTTGCCGGCTCGCGCAGCGCGAGGTCCGAGAGATAGGGGCTGTGGCCGCCGAGCGCGGCGAGCAGCGCCGCGCCCTCGGCACTGTCGGCGAAGGCGCGGGCCGGGGCGGAGGTTTCGGCGAAGCGCTCGGCCAGCCGCGCCGCGCCCTCCGCGTCGAAGGGGCGGGGCAGGCGCTCGGGGTTCAGGGTGATCGCGGGCATGACCAAGGAGGGAAGGCGTGAGCCGCCCCTCTGGTCAAGCGCTTCGCTGGGCCCGGCGGCTGGCCGGCGGGCTGATCGCCCTGGTGCTGGTCCTGGCGGTCGGCCTTGGTGCGCTCGCCTGGCGGCTGGCCGAGCAGCCGCTGGTCCTGCCTCCTCTGGCGCGGCAGATCGAGCGGGCGGTGAACGCGGCGCTCGACGGGCCGCGCATCGAGATCGTGCGGGCCGCCATCGCCTGGGAGGGCTGGCGCGACGGCGTGGCGGCGCCACTGGACATCCGGCTCTCCGGCGTCCGGCTGCTCGATTCCGCCGGAGAGGTCCAGGCGGAATTGCCGGATGCGTCGGCGACCCTGTCCTTCCGTGCCCTGCTGCGCGGGATCCTCGCCCCGGCGACCATCATCCTGCACTGGCCCTCCATGGCGGTGGTGCGGGCCGAGGATGGGTCCTTCGGCCTGGCCCTCGGCCCGCCGGCCGATGCCCCGGCCCAGCCCGCGCCGGAGGCGGCGCCGGGCGCCGGCCCGGTGCTGCTCGACCTGCTGACGGATCTGATGCAGCCGGCCTCGGACCGGGACAGCTTCGCGGCGCTGCGCCGCATCCGCATCATAGGCGGCGAGATCCGGGTCGTGGACCGAAGCCTCCATCGCTCCTGGATGCTGGCCGACCCACAGATCGACATCCACCGGGCGGCGGCGGGCGGGCTGACGGCGGAGGGGGCGGCGGTCATCCGCAGCGGCGGCCTCATCGTGCCGGTGCGACTGAGCGGCGCGGCCGCAGGGGCACCGATGCGCCTGTCCCTCGGCATGACGCTGCCGGCCTTGCGGCCGCCGCAACTGGCGGAGATCTGGCCCCCCCTGGCCCCTCTGGCGGTGCTGGACGCGGCGGTGAGCCTCGCCGCCACCGCGGAGCTGGATGCCAAGGGCCGGCCGGAGCGACTTCTTGTCTATCTGGATGCGGGGGCCGGGGCGCTCGACCTCGGCCAGGGCCAGCGCCTGCCCTTCGCCGAATTCGATGCCACGCTGGAGGGCAGCGGCCGTGCGCTGCGGCTGACCGGGGCGCGGCTGGCCCTGCCCGGCCCGGGCGCCCATCCGGGGCCGGTGATCGTCGCCGCCGGAGAGGCGACGATGCGGGAGGGGCGCTGGCAGGCACGGCTCGACTTCCGCGCCGATCCGCTCGCCGCCGCCGCGCTGGGCCGCGCCTGGCCCGCCGGGCTGGCGCCGAAGGCACGGCAGGCGGTTCTGGGCGCCTTGCCCGCCGGAGTGCTGCGGGATGCCCGCCTTCGCCTCTTCCTCACCGCGCCCGAGTCGCTGGACCGTGTGGAGCTTGCCGAGGCGCGATTGGGCATGATCGTGACCGAGGCCGTCTTTGCCTTCGGCGGCAGCCGTATCGGCGTGGCGGCGGCGGATCTGGCCCTCAGCCTGACCCCGGACGCGCTGCGGCTGGAGCGGCTGGTGGCACATCTGGCGTCGGCGGGTGGCCCCGGCCTGGCGGGGCCGGCCGTAACCGCGACGGCCGAGGCGGCGCGTCGGGACGGGCTCTGGCGCGGCAGCCTGACCCTCGGCGTGGATGTGGTGCGGTTCGCTGAACTGCCGGCCTATTGGCCGGAGGAACTGGCCCAGGGCGCGCGCGAATGGGTCACCGGCAATGTCACCGCTGGCGAGGTCCGCGGCGGCCAGTGGCGCTTCGAGGCGGAGGTGCCGGAGACGCTGGACGCCTTCCGCCTCACCGGCCTGTCCGGCCGGGCGGAGGCATCGGGCGCCACGGTGCACTGGATGCGGCCGATCCCGCCGCTGCAGGGCGTCGCCGCCACCGCCGAATTCGCCCTGAACGAGATCAACATCCGCAGCCATGCCGGCCGGCAGCCGCCGTCCGATGGCAGGCGGGGCGGGATGGAGATCCGCGAGGCGGCGGCCCGGATCTTCAATCTCGACGTGGCGCCCGGCAATGCGGAGATCGCGGTCCATATGGCCGGGCCGCTGGCCGATGCCTGGGCGGTGGTCCGGCATCCGCGCCTGCACCTCTTCGACAAGCGCAAGGTGAATATCGGCGTCGCCCGCGGCCAGGTGGACACGCGGGTGCAGATCGCCTTCCCGCTCTATGCCGACCTGCCGCTCGAGATGCTGAAGCTGCACGCGACGGCGCGGATTTCGGAAGCCAGGCTGACCAACGCCATCCAGGGGCAGGAGCTGGACCGCGCCAATCTCGAACTGGTGGTGGATACGGAATCGCTGAAGCTGAGCGGCCAGGGGGCGCTGCTGGGTTCGCCGGTGCGGCTGGGCGTCGATATGGATTTCCGTCCCGGCCCGGCGGCCGGCCTGGCCGAGCGGGCGAGCCTGACCGGCCGGATCGAGGCGCGGCGGCTGGCGGCGCTCGGCCTGGATGCGGGCTGGCTGATGCAGGGGCCGGTCGGCATCGAGGCGCGCTACGAAAGGCGCCGCAACGGCCAGGGCCAGGTCGCGCTGAAGGGCGACCTGCGCGATGCCCGGATGGGGCTGGAACCGATCGGCTGGGCCAAGCCCCCCGGCACGCCCGCCACGGCGGAGGCGGTGCTGCGCCTGCAGGGCGACGACCTGCGGTCCATCGAAGGCATCCGCCTGGACGCGCCCGGCACCGCCCTGCGCGGCCGCGCCGTCGTCGGCCCGCAGAGCCGGGTGGAGCGGTTCGAGATCGCCGACGGCCTGCTCAACGGCTCCCGCTTCGCTGGCGAGGTCCGCGGCCCGACGACGGAGGGGGCGCCCTGGCTGGTGGCGCTGCGCGGCCCGCTGCTGGACCTGCGGCCGATCCTCTCGGCGCAGGGCGATGCCCGCTCCGCCCCGCCCGGCGCGGACCAAGCCGGGCCACCGCTCGTCCTCGACCTCCGCTTCGACCGCGCGACCATGGGCGAGGGGCGCAACCTGTTCGGCATCCAGGCGCGGATCCGCACCGATGCGCGCGGCATGCTGCGGGAGGCGCAGGCGGGCGGCCGCACCGCGGCCCAGGCGGCGGCGCCGGGGATGGCGCAGCCCGGCGGCTTCGAATTCGCCCTGACCCCGCGCGGGCGGCAGCGGCTGCTGCGGCTGGGCGCGGAGGATGGCGGGGCGCTGCTGCGCGCGCTGGACCTGGTGCAATCCATCCGGGGCGGGCGGCTGACGGTCACCGCCGCCTATGACGAGCTGCGCCCCGGCGCGCCGCTCTCCGGCACGGCGGAGCTGGATCAGTTCGTGGTGCGGGACGCGCCGGGCGCCGCCAAGCTGCTGCAGGCCATGACCCTCTACGGGCTGGTCGAGGCGATGCAGGGCGGCGACGGGCTGGTCTTCAACCGCCTGATCGCGCCCTTCATCCTGACGCCGGAGGCGCTGGCCCTGAACGATGCCCGCGCCTTCTCGGCCTCGCTCGGCATCACTGCCAAGGGGCGGCTCTGGCTGCAGCGCGGCGCGGCGGAGATCGAGGGGACGATCGTGCCCGCCTACATGCTCAACACGCTGCTCGGGAACATCCCGGTCCTCGGGCGGCTGTTCAGCCCGGAGGCGGGCGGCGGTGTCTTCGCCGCGACCTTCCGGGTGCATGGGGCGCTCTCCGACCCCACGGTGACGGTGAACCCGCTGGCGGCGCTGACGCCGGGTTTCCTGCGCGGGCTGTTCGGCATCCTGGGGCAGCCGGGGCAGGGCGAGGCGCCGCAGGGCGGCGGGGCGCAATAGGGGCGCGCGGATTCACGCGTCCTAAAGCCTTCCGGGCCGATAGCTCCGGCAGCGTCCGCGGGATAGCTGACCGGAGAGCATGGAATGACCGGAGAGAACAGGAAACCCACCGCCCGGCCCGGCGCCGCATGGTGGCTGGGCAGGCGGCTGGCGCCGAAATTGCTGGCCGCGGGGGCGCTGCTGGCGCTGATGGCGGCGGCGGGCACCATGCTCTCCTACCGGGCGCTGGTCGGGGCCGAGGCGATCCTCGGCCGGCAGGCCGCCTTCATCGAGACCCTGTCCAACGCCACGCGGGCACAGGCGAATCTGCTCAGCCTGGCCCGTTCGGTCGAATGGCTGCCGGCCGAGATGCCGGCCGAGGAACGGCAGCGGTCGGAAGCCGCGGTGGCCGAGCTGGCGCAGCGCCTGCAACAGCGACTCGCTGCCCTGGAGCGGGGCCTGGTGCTGCCGGAGGACCGCCGCGCCCTGGAGGCCGTGAAGGCGGGGCTGGAACGCTACCGGCCGCTCCAGGCCCGGGTGCAGGACGAGGCCCGGGCTGGCCGGCTGCGCGAGGCCAATGCGGCCGCGCGCGCCAGCCACGAGGTGATCGAGGGCGTGCGCTACAAGCTGCGCGAGATCACCGACCGGGTCGAGCAGGCGCTGGCGGACGCGGAGCGGCGCTTCGCGGCGGAAGTCGCCGCGACCCGGGCCTGGACCCTCGGCATCTCCGCCGCCGGGATCCTCCTGGCCGTGGGTCTCGGGCTGCTGATCGTGCTGCGCGGCGTGACCGCCCCGCTCCAGCGCCTGAGCGCCCAGGCCGAGCGCCTTGCGGAAGGCCGGCTCGATGTCGAGACCGAGGGCCGCGCCCGGGCCGATGAGGTGGGCGCCATCGCCCGTGGTCTGGAAAGCCTGCGGCAGACTGCACTGCTGGCTCGGGCGCTGGAGGCGGAGGCCGCCGAGGCCCGCGCCCAGGCCGAGCGGAACCGCGCGGAGGCGCAGCAGGAGATGGCGGAGTCGCTGGAACGCGGCATGGGCGGCGTGACCCGGGCGCTTGCCGCCTCGGCCGCCGAATTGCAGGCGACGATCCGCACCCTCTCGGCCAATGCCGACCGGATCTCGGACCAAGCGGCGGCGGTGGCCAGCGGCGCAGGCCAGGCCACCGGCAATGTGCAGACCGTCGCCGCCGCGGCCGAGGAACTCGCCGCCTCGGTCGGCGAGATCACCCGCCAGGTGGCGCAGGCGGCGCAGGTCGCAGGGCGCGCGGTGGAGGAGGCGCGCAACACCGACGCCGTCGTCACCAGCCTGGCGGAAGGCGCCAGCCGGATCAGCGAGGTGGTGCGCCTCATCAGCGACATCGCCGGGCAGACCAACCTGCTGGCGCTGAACGCGACCATCGAGGCGGCGCGGGCCGGCGAGGCCGGCAAGGGCTTCGCCGTCGTGGCCTCCGAGGTGAAGCAGCTCGCCGCCCAGACGGCGAAGGCGACGGAGGAGATCGGTGCCCAGATCACCGGCATCCAGGGCGCGACGGACCGCGCGGTGCAGTCCATCAAGGGCATCGCCCAGGTGGTCGCCGAGATCGACCAGATCGCCAGCAGCATCGCCGCGGCGGTGGAGGAGCAGGGCGCGGCGACGCGGGAGATCGCCCGCAACGTGGCCGAGGCGGCGGAAGGCACCAACCGCGTCGCCGCCACCATCGGCCAGGTGACGGAGGGGGTGGCGGAGACGACCGGCGCGCTCGGCACGCTGCGCAGCGCCAGCGACGAGGTCGCGCGGCAGGGCGAGAGGCTGAGCGCCGAACTCGGGACGCTGCTCGCCAGGCTGCGGGCGGCCTAGGCGCCGCGCCGCAGGTCAGGCGGGACGCACCAGCAGGTGGCGCTTGCGGCCGAGCGAGAGCTTGGCCGCGCCGTCCCGCAGATCCGCCGGCGTGACCACCTGCGCCGGATCCGTCACCGGCGCGTCGTTCAGCCTCACGCCGTTCTGGGCGATGAGGCGCCGCGCCTCGCCCTTGCTGGCCACCATCTTCGCCTCGGCCAGCAGGTCAATCACCTGGGCAGGCAGCGCGGCGGCGATGCTGGGCAGGGTGCCGGCGGCCTGGCCTTCCTCGAAGGTGCGGCGGGCCGTCTCGGCTGCCTGCTCCGCGGCGGCGCGGCCGTGCAGCAGGGCGGTCGCCTCGGTGGCCAGCACCTTCTTCGCCTCGTTGATCTCCGCGCCCCTCAGCGCGCCGAGGCGGCGGACCTCCTCCATCGGCAATTCGGTGAAGAGGGCGAGGAAGCGGCCGACATCCTCGTCCTCCGTGTTGCGCCAGAACTGCCAGTAGTCGTAGGGCGAGAGCCGGTCCGGGTTCAGCCAGACCGCGCCCGCTGCCGTCTTGCCCATCTTGGCGCCGGAGGCGGTGGTGAGCAGCGGGGTGGTCAGGCCGAAGGCCTCGGCGCTGTCCATGCGCCGGATCAGCTCGATGCCCATGACGATGTTGCCCCACTGGTCGGAGCCGCCCATCTGCAGGGTTACGCCGTAGCGCCGCCGCAGCTCCAGGAAGTCGTAGGACTGCAGCAGCATGTAGTTGAATTCGAGAAAGCTCAGCGGCTGGTCACGCTCCAGCCGCAGCCGCACGCTTTCCATGGTCAGCATGCGGTTGACGCTGAAGTGGCGGCCGATGTCGCGCAGGAAGGGGATGTAGAGCAGAGGGTCCAGCCACTCCGCATTGTCCAGCATCATCGCCTTGCCGGGGCCGAAATCCAGGAAGGCATCGAAGGTGCGGCGGATGCCGCGCTTGTTCTCCTCGATGACCGCCTCGGTCAGCAATTGCCGGCTCTCGTCGCGGCCGGAGGGGTCGCCGATCTTGGTCGTGCCGCCGCCGATCAGCGCCACCGGACGGTGCCCCGTGCGCTGCAGCAGGCGCAGCAGCATGATGGGGAGCAGATGCCCGACATGCAGGCTGTCGGCGGTGCAGTCGAAGCCGACATAGGCCGTGACCTGCCCCTCCCGCAGCCGCGCGTCCAGCGCCGCCTCGTCGGTCACCTGGTGGATGTAGCCGCGCTCCTGCGCCGCATGGAGGAAGTCGCTGGTCGGGCCGCTCATCTCGTTTCGCTCGATCCTGGTCTTGCCGGGCGGGGGGCGGGAGCCGTAGCACAGGCCCCGCATGCTTAGAACCATCGGCCTGATGAGCGGCACCTCCCTGGACGGGGTGGACGCCGCCTGGGTGGAGACGGACGGGGAGGCCATCGCCCGCACCGGCCCCTCCATGACCCTGCCCTATGAGCCGGCCCTGCGGCGCGACCTGCGGCGCCTGCTGGACCTGGCGCCGGGCTTGGCCCCTGACGACCCCTTCCTCCTCGATTGCGTCCGCCGCCTGACCGAGCGCCATGCCGAAGCCGTGGAACAATTGCGGGAACGGGTGCGGCTGACGCTGGGGGAGGGGGTGGACCTGCTCGGCTTCCACGGCCAGACCATTCTGCATCGCCCTCAGCAGCGGCAGACTTGGCAGGTGGGGGATGCGGCGCTGCTCTCCCGCCTGACCGGCGGCCTGCCAGTGGCGCATGACTTCCGCAGCGCCGATGTGGCGGCGGGCGGGCAGGGGGCGCCGCTGGTGCCCGTGGTGCATGCCGCCCTGGCCCGCGACCTGCCGAAGCCGCTGGCGGTGCTGAACCTGGGCGGCGTCGGCAATGTCACCTGGATCGGGCGCGGCGGAGAGCTGCTGGCCTTCGATACCGGTCCGGCCAATGGCCCGCTGGATGACTGGGCCCGTCGCTCCACCGGCAGCGACTACGACAAGGATGGCAGGCTGGCCCTGGCCGGGCAGGCGGATGGCGCCGTGCTCGGCCGGCTGCTGGCGCACCCCTATCTGGAGGCGCCGCCGCCCAAGTCGCTGGACCGGCTGGATTTCGACCGGGCGCTGCGGGAGGCCGGAGCGGGGGACCTCTCGCCCCAGGATGGCGCCGCCACGCTGGTCGCATTCTGCGCGGTCTGCGTCGCCGCCGCGGCGCGGCACTTCCCGGAGCCGCCGCTGCAATGGCTGGTTGCCGGCGGCGGACGGCGCAATCCGGCGATCATGCGTGCCCTGGCCGGCGTGCTGGAACAGCCGGTGCGGGCGGTGGAGGTCGTCGGCTGGAATGGCGACGCGCTGGAGGCGCAGGCTTTCGGCGTGCTGGCGGCGCGCGTGCAACGCGGCCTGCCGCTGACCTTTCCGGGAACGACGGGCGTGGACCGCCCCCTGCCTGGCGGCCGGCTGCTGGAGCGGGGCTGAGCCCCTACTCCGCCGCCTGCTCCTGCCGCAGATGCGGCCAGCGTGCCAGCGTCACCGGGCTGTCCGGCGCATAGGCGACGCAGGTGCCGACCAGGGCCGGCTTCTTCGGCGGCGCCTCTCCGCTGGCGGCGAGGCGCTGCATCTCCTCCCGTTCCTTGCGGGCGCGGATGGGATAGAGGGTCTGGAAGGCCACCGTTGCCATCTGGCCCAGCAATTCCCGCAGATGGGTGCAGCCCTGCACCCCGCCGACCCGCTCCGCCACCGCACGGTTGAAGCCGGGGCCGATCTTCAGCCCGGCCAGCCGGGCGAAATTCGGCGCCGCCTGCGGGCAGATCGCATAGGGAGTGTGGTCGGAGGAGGCCTCGCAAGCGACCACCTGCATGGACTCGTCCACCGTCAGGCGCAGCCACATGCCGTGCAGCGGCTCCCCCGGCGTGACCTCGCCGCGGGCCTCGTTGCTGAAGGGATAGGTCTTGGTGTCGCGGAGATGTGCCTCGATGTCGAACAGCCCGTCCGCACGCCGGTAGCCGCGCAGTTCGATGTCGCGCAGGTGCAGCAGCTCCCGCTCGGCGGGGGAGGAGAGGGGCATGGCAGTCTCCGAATGTTGCGGCGCAGCGGGGCCTAATGCCACGCGGCCGGAGCGATGCCCAGCCTGCGGTCGCCCTCGCCGGAAGATGCGGGACATGAGCCACCGGCCCGGACACTCGGTCGCGAAGCGCAATCTTGCTCCTGTGATGGGAACCGGCTGCATCTCCGGTCGCCCTGCGGCCCATCCTTACTTTAATTCGAAGGCAGCGTAAGCAGGCGGACAGTCCACAACCCTGGGGGGAGCGGACCGTGCCGGAGGACAGCCGTTCAGCCGCGCCCGATATCGAGGCGATCCGCGGCTTCGCGGAGGGATCGCTGACGGCCATCCTCCTGCTCGGCGGGCCGGGGCTGCGGATCCTTTATGCCAATCCGGCCTTCTGCGAGGCGGCCGGCTGGCCGGAGCTGCCCGGCCTGACAATGGCGGAGGCCTTCCCCAGCCTGGCCGCAGCCGGACATCTCGCCCTGTTCGAGGAGGTACGTCGCAGCGGCGCGGCGCAGCGCCATCCCGCGCAGCCGCTGCGCCTCCGGCCCGATGGCCCGCTCCGCTTCTGGGATGTCGAGGCGGCCCCGATGCGGGGCCGCCAGGGCTGCCTGTGCGGCGTTCTGGCGCAGCTGCGCGACGTCACCGCCCAGCAGACGGCGCTGCGGGAGGGGGAGGCGGCGCGGGCGACGCTGGACGCGCTCTTCGACCACATCCCGGAGGGGCTGGTCCTGGCGGAGGCGCCGGCCGCCACCGTGACCCGCGTCGGTGCGCATCGCCTCAACCTGGGCGGCCGCGCGGCGGAGGAGATGGCCGGCCGGGACGGGACGGCGCATCTCGCCACCTCTAAGGTCCTCAGCCCCGATGGCGTCGCGCCGGCCCTGCACGAGACCTGGCTGGCGCGGCGCAGCGATGGCGGGGTGATGCCCATCCTGTGCAACGCCGGGCCGATCCGCGACGTGGCCGGGCGGATCACCGGCGGCATCCTGGCCTGGCGCGACGTGACCGACCTGCGCCGGGCCGAGGCGGCGCTGGCGGCGAGCGAGGAGCGGTTCCGCACCCTCGCCGAGGCAATGCCGCACCTGGTCTGGCAGACCGATGCCAGGGGTGAGCCGGAATACATCAACCGGCGCATGCGGGACTATCTCGGCCGGGACCTAGCGGCACTGCGGAATGGCGGCTGGATCTCCACCCTGCATCCGGAGGATACGGTGGTGCTGGCCCGGAACTGGGGCATCGCCCTGGCCGGCGGCAGCGAGTCCGATCTGGATGTCCGCATCTGCGGCGCCGATGGTGACTACCGCTGGTTCCGCCTGCGCGGCGCGCCGGTGCGGGATGCGGAGGGCGTGATCCGCCACTGGGTCGGCACATGCACCGATGTGGAGGACCGCCACCGCGCCGAGGAGGCGCTGCGCCAAGCCATGACGGCGCAGCAGGAATTGGCGCGGGAGGCCGAGCACCGCATCAAGAACAGCCTGCAACTGGTCGCCGCCCTGCTGCGCCTGCAGGCCGGGCGGGTGGAGGAGGCCGAGGCGCGCATGGCGCTGGAGACCGCGACGGTCCGGGTTCAGGCGGTGGCGGAGGCGCATCGCGCCCTGCAGAAGAGCCCGGACCTGCGCCATGTGCGGCTTGCGGAGATGCTCAGGGAGCTGGCGGCGGGCGCCTCCGTGCAGCATCCCGGCGCCGATCTCCGCATCGAGGCGCCGGAGGCGCTGATCCTCGATGCCGAGCGCGCCATCCCGCTGGCGCTGATCCTGGCCGAACTGGTGGGCCGGGCCCTGCGGCGCGGCCCCTCCGGCCCGGTCTGCCTTTCCGCCCGCCTCGCCGGGGGTACGCTGCTGGTGGAGGCGGCCGAGCCGGGCCAGGCTGCGCCCGAGAGCGGCCCGGCGGCAGGCCTGGCCGAGAAGGTGATCGGGATGCTGGCGCGGCAGGTCGGCGCCCGCGTCACGCGGGAGAGCGCCGCGGGCGGCACCCGCACCAGGTTGGTCCTGGCGCTGGAAGGCGCCGCCATGCCGTGATCCGGATAGGGGAGTTGGGCTTTGACAAGGATCGCCCGTCGGTGGCAGGGAGCGGCATGCCCAGCCCGCACCCCAGCACCCTGACGACGGAGCCGCGCTGATGGTCCTGCCGGGCCGGACAGGAGCCATGTGGCAGGAAGCCGAATTCCCCCTGAATGGCGGCGAGGCGGGCGCGCTCATCCGGCGCTTCGACTGGTCGGCAACCAGCCTGGGGGCAATTCCAGCTTGGCCGCAGAGCCGGCGTGCCACCGTCAGCCTCGTCCTGCTCTCCCCGGTGCCCATGCTGACGCTCTGGGGGCCGGAGGGCGTCATGATCTACAACGACGCCTATTCCGCCTTTGCCGGCGGGCGGCATCCGCGCCTGCTCGGCGCCCCCGTGCTGGAGGGCTGGCCCGAGATCGCCGGCCTCAACCGCGAGATCCTGGAGGCGGGGCTGGCGGGCCGGACGCGAAGCTGGCGCGACCTGCACCTGACCCTGCACCGCAACGGCTACCCCGAGGAAGTGCGGATCGACCTGAGCTGCAGCCCGATCCTCGACGAGGCACAGCGCCCCGCGGGCGTGCTGGCGATCATCCAGGACACCACCGCCCGGCTCCGGGCCGAGACGGCGCGGCGGCGGCTGCGCCAGACCCTCGCCGCCAAGGTGGCCGAGCGCACGCGGGAACGCGACCGCATCTGGCGCAATTCGCAGGACCTGCTGCTGATCATCGGCGCCGATGGCGTGGTCCAGGCCGTCAATCCCGCCGGGAGCACGATGCTGGGCTATGAGGCCGATGCGATGGTCGGCCGGCATTTCGAACCCTTCGTGCATCCGGAGGATGTCCTGGCGACCGCCCGCGCCATCCATCAGGCCTCGCGCGAGACCCTGCGGGGCTTCGAATGCCGCATCCGGCACCGGGATGGCTCCTGGCGCTGGTTCTCCTGGACTGCCGCGCCGGAGGAAGGGGTGGTCTATGCCAGTGGCCGCGACGTCACTGCCGAGAAGGAGGCCGCGCAGGCACTGCGCCAGGCCGAGGAGGCGCTGCGCCAGAGCCAGAAGATGGAGGCGGTGGGCCAGCTCACCGGCGGCATCGCGCACGACTTCAACAACATGCTCACCGGCATCATCGGCAGCCTGCAGATGCTGCGCCGGCGCGTGGCGCAGCGCCGGACCGATGATCTGGAACGCTATGTCGAGGCGGCGATGGGGGCGGCGGAGCGGGCGGCCTCCCTCACGCATCGCCTGCTCTCCTTCGCCCGGCGGCGGCCGCTGGACCCGAAGCCGGTGGACATTGCCCGGCTCGTGGGCGGAATGGCGGAACTGCTCCGCCGCACGGTGGGCGAGGCGATCGAGCTGCAGATCCCGGCCATGGAGGGCAGTTGGCCGGTCCATTGCGACCCGAACCAGCTTGAGAGTGCGCTGCTGAACCTCGTTATCAATGCCCGCGATGCCATGCCGAAGGGCGGGCGGCTGACTATCGCCGCCGCGCACCGGGAGGTGCGGACCACGGATCCGGGCCGGGAGCCCTGGGCCGCGCCGGGGGAGTATGTGGTCCTGAGCGTGGCCGATACCGGCATCGGCATGCCGCCCGATGTGCTGGAGCGGGCGCTGGACCCCTTCTTCACCACCAAGCCGCAGGGCGTCGGCACCGGCCTCGGGCTGTCCATGGTCTATGGCTTCTGCCGGCAGTCCGGCGGGCATGTGCGGCTGCACTCCCAGCCCGGCCAGGGCACGGTGGTCGAGCTCTGCCTGCCCCGCCACCGGGGCGCCGTTGGGCAGGAGCCGGCGCCGGGGTCGGAGGCCCTGCGGGGGGTGCCCCGGGCCGAGGGCAGCGAGGTCGTGCTGGTCGTCGAGGACGAGCCGACGGTGCGCGCCCTGGTGCTGGAGGTGCTGCGGGACCTGGGCTACCGGGCGCTGGCGGCGGGGGACGGCCCCTCGGGCCTCGCGGCGCTGCAGGCGGCACCGCGGATCGACCTGCTGGTGACGGATATCGGCCTGCCGGGCGGCATGAACGGGCGGCAATTCGCCGCCGAGGCGCGCGCGATGCATCCGGGGCTGCGTGTGCTGTTCATCACCGGCTATGCCGGGGCCGCCGCGACCCTCGGCTTCCTGGAGCCGGGCATGGCGCTGCTGGCCAAGCCCTTCACGGTCGAGGCCTTCGGCACCCGGGTCCGGGACATGCTCAGGGCTGCCTGACCGCCCGGGGCGGGGTCAAGCCGCGCAGCCTTCCTCCCGCAGCAGCGCCTCCACCGCCTCCGCTGGCACGTCGCCTGCCGTGAAGGCTTCGCCGGGGCCGCGCAGCAGGACGAAGCGCAGCGCGCCGTCGCGCACCTTCTTGTCCTTGCGCATCCTGCCGAGCAGCGCGGCGGCGGAGAATTGGCGCGGCAGGTCGCGGATGCGCGCCGGCAGGCCGCAGGCGGCAAGGTGCGACACCACCCGCCCCGGCAATTCCTGGCTGCACAAGCCGAGCCGGGCGGACAGCGCGGCGGCGAGGCCGAGGCCGATCGCCACCGCCTCCCCATGCAGCAGCGCCCCGCCATAGCCGCACTCGGCTTCCAGCGCATGGCCGAAGGTATGGCCGAGATTGAGCAGGGCGCGGCCACCCTCGGCGCTCTCCTCGCGCTCATCGGCGGCGACGACCGATGCCTTCAGCTTGCAGCTTTCCAGCACGGCATGGGCCAGGGCGGCGGCATCGCCCCGGACCAGCGCCTCGCCATGGGTTTCGCACCAGCCCCAGAAGACCTCGCCCGACAGCAGCCCGTGCTTCGCCACCTCGGCATAGCCGGCGCGGAGCTCGCGCGGCGGCAGGGTGCGGAGCGTATCGGTATCCGCCAGCACCAGGCGAGGCTGGTGGAAGGCGCCGACCAGGTTCTTCCCGAGCGCGAGGTTCACACCGGTCTTGCCGCCGACGCTGCTGTCCACCTGGGCCAGCAGAGTCGTCGGCACCTGCACGAAGGGCAGGCCACGCAGGGCGACGGCAGCGGCGAAGCCCGCCAGGTCGCCGACCACGCCGCCGCCGAGCGCGATCACCGCCGTCCGCCGGTCCGTGCCGGCCGCCAGCAATTGCTCCAGCACGGACTGCAAGGTGGAAAAATCCTTGCTGGCCTCACCGGGCGGCACGGTGATCTCGGCGGCTATGGCGAAGCCCGCTTCCTGCAGCCCCGCCCGCAGCGCCGGCAGGTGCAGCGGCGCGACGCTGGCATCGGTGACGATGGCGGCGCGCCGCGCCGGCAGCACCGGCGCCATCATCCCGCCGGCCCGCGCCAGCAGGCCGGGGCCGACCACGATGTCATAGCTGCGCTCCCCGAGCGTCACCGGCAGGCGGGCAGGGGGCGTCCAGGCTTCCAGCGCCTCATGCACGCGGCGGGTGGTGACGTCTGGGCTTTCGTCGGTGCAGGGGATCACGATATCGGCCTCGGCATAGAGGGGGTGGCGCGCCGCCATCAGCCGGTCCAGCACCGCGGCGGGATCGGCGTTGAGGAACATCGGGCGATGCTCCCGCCCGGCGACGCGGCGGAGCAGGGTGGAATGGCGGCATTTCAGCCAGATGGTGACGGCCCCCGCCTGCCGGATCGCGGCGCGGGTGCGGGCATCGGTATAGGCGCCGCCCCCCGTCGCCAGCACTACCGGCGGGCCGGCGATGAGGCGGGAGATGACGCGGCGTTCGCCATCGCGGAAATGCGCCTCGCCATAGCGGGCGAAGATCTCGGTGATCGGCAGGCCGGCGGCGGCCTCGATCTCGGTGTCCGCGTCCAGGAAGGGCAGGCCGAGCCGCGCGGCGAGGCGCCGGCCGATGGAGGACTTCCCCGCCCCCGGCATCCCGACCAGCACGATGCTGCGGTAGCCCCAGGGGAAGCGGGGCGGCGGCGCATGTTCCACCACCCCGCCGGCAGGGCCTGCGGGGGGGTGACCGTCGGTGGAAGATGCGAAGGCGTTGACACTGTTGCACGACACGATGGGCAAGGCTAGCACAGCCTCGCCCGCGCGCGAGGATCCTGCCGCCCCAATGTTCCGCCGTCCCATTCTTTTGCTCGCCGTGATCCTGCTTGGCCTCGTCTCGCTTGGCCTGCTGGCGGTGGGAGCCTTCCCGCCCTCGGTCAGCCCGACCCCGGTGGAACGCGTGGTGCCGAACGACCGGTTCCAGACCAGGTAGCCTGGGCGTCTTGCTCAACCGCCATCTCGAGGCCTTCCTGGAGATGCTGGCGGCCGAACGCGGCGCCGCCCGCAACACGCTTGCCGCCTATCGCGCCGATCTGGAGGACTTCGCCGCCTTCGCCCATCGCGCCGGCGCCGATCCCGCGGGAGCGGAGGCGGAGCTGCTGCGCGGCTACCTGCAATCCCTGGCCGATGCCGGGCTGAAGCCGCGAACGGCGGCGCGGCGCCTCTCGGCGCTGCGGCAATTCTTCCGCTTCCTGGCGCGGGAGGGGGTGCGGGCGGACGATCCGACCGAAATGTTGGAAGGCCCCCGCCCGCCCGCCCTGCTGCCGAAGCCGATCACCGAGGCGGAGGTGGAGGTGCTGCTCGCCGGTGCCGCCCGCCTGCCGGGGCATCGCGGCAAGCTGGCGGTGGCGGCGGTGGAGCTTCTCTACTGCTCTGGCCTGCGCGCCAGCGAACTGGTTTCCCTGCCTGCCGCCGCCCTGCGTGCCGACGAACCCCTGATTGCGGTGCGCGGCAAGGGCGGGCGGGAGCGGCTGGTGCCGATATCCAACCGGGCTCGGGAGGCGGCGCTGGCGGCGCGGGAGGCGCTGGCGGAACGGAGCAAGGCGGCCAGGAAGAAGGGGCCGCCGCCGCGCTGGCTGTTCCCGGCGCGCGGTGCCTCCGGGCACATGACCCGGCAGGGGCTCGGGCTGCTGCTGAAGGATGCGGCGCTGGCGGCGGGGATCGAGCCGGAACGGGTCAGCCCGCATGTGCTGCGGCATTCCTTCGCCAGCCACCTGCTGAGCCGCGGCGCCGACCTGCGCAGCCTGCAATTGCTGCTGGGCCATGCCGATATCGCCACGACGCAAATCTACACCAAGGTGCTGGAGGAGCGGCTGAAGGCGTTGGTGGAGGCACATCACCCGCTGGCGGAATCCGCCACGAACTGAAAGCGGCAGGAGTGATGGCAGCCGGGTGGCTTCGTGCCTTGATTCCAATATAATGGAATCTATGATGCTTATATGAGATCGGCTGAAACCGATATCGACCGCCGCATCGGCGCCCGCATCCGCGAACTCCGCACCGAGCGGAACCTGACGCTGGACGGCCTCGCCCGGCTGGCCGATGTCAGCCGAGCGATGCTCTCGCGCATCGAGCGCGGCGAATCGAGCCCCACCGCGCAGCTTCTGGTGAAGATCTGCGGCGGTCTCGGCATTAGCCTCTCCGCACTTTTCGCCGCGACCGAGAAGCCCGCCAGCCCGCTGTCACGCCGTGCCGACCAGCCCACCTGGCGCGATCCCGCGAGCCATTATCTCCGCCGCAACGTCTCTCCTCCCGGCACTGGCTCCTCGGTCGAGATCGCCGAGATCGAGTTCCCGCCCGGCGGCAGCGTCGCCTTCGACAATCAGCGCATTGCCGGCATGGACCAGCATATCTGGGTGCTGGACGGCACACTGGAACTGGAACTCGGCGACGAGGCCTTCCGGCTGGAGACGGGTGATTGCCTCATGATGCGCTTCGGGCGGCCGGTCCGGTTCCGCAACCCCACAGCGCGGCCTGTCCGCTACGCCGTCATCGTCAGCCACGGAGCCGTGCGGCCATGACAAGACCGAACGCGACGCCAGTTCAGGTATCCATCCGCACCCTCGATGCCACCGAGGCGGAGGCGCGCCTCGCCGAACTGTCGGACATCCTGGTGGACGCGGTGGCGCACGGCGCCTCCGTCAATTTCCTGGCGGGTTTCTCGCATGCCGAGGGACAGGAATTCTGGCGCACCCAGCTTCCCGGCATTGCCGATGGCACGAAACGCCTCCTGGTCGGCGATGACGGCACGCGGCTCGTGGCAACGGTGCTGCTGACCTTCGCGCACCAGCCTAATGCGCCGCACCGCGCCGAAATCGGCAAGATGCTCGTTCTGTCCTCGGTCCGCCGGCAGGGCCTCGGCCGCCGCCTCCTTACGGCGGCCGAGGCGGTGGCCCGCGATGCCGGTCGCACCCTCCTGCTGCTTGATACCGAGACCGGCAGCGCTGGCGACATGCTCTACCGGAGCTGCGGCTGGACCGAGGTCGGTGTCATCCCTGACCACGCCTTCACGACGGACGGGCGCCTCGCCGCAACCACCGTATTCTACAAGGTGCTTGGCCCACATCGCCGGCCTCCCGCCCTAGCCCGGTAAGGCAAACCGGACGCCGCGTGGTGCCGCGGCAGGCGCGGAACCGGCGCGGTCGGTCCGGCTTGCGATCCGATTTTGCTGCCGCTTCCGCCGAGGCGCCTTTTCCGCTAACCCCCGCCCCCGATGCGCCATTTCCTGGATTTCGAGAAGCCGATCGCCGAGCTTGAGGGTAAGATTGAGGAACTCCGGCGGACCACCGATGCCGGCGGCATCGACGTGGCCGAGGAGGTGGCGAAGCTGCGCGACAAGGCGCAGTCGCTGCTGCGGACCACCTATGCCAAGCTGACCCCCTGGCAGAAGACCCTGGTCGCCCGCCATCCCGACCGGCCGAAATGCCTGGATTACGTCCGCGCCCTGATCGAGGAATGGACGCCGCTCGCCGGCGACCGTGCCTTCGCCGATGACGCGGCGGTGGTGGGCGGACTCGGGCGCTTCCGGGGGCGGGCCGTCGCGGTGCTCGGCACCGAGAAGGGCAACGACACCGAAAGCCGGGTGCGGCACAATTTCGGCATGGCCCGGCCGGAGGGCTACCGCAAGGCGCGGCGGATCATCGAATTGGCCGGGCGCTTCGGCCTGCCCATCCTCTCCTTCGTGGACACCGCCGGCGCCTTCCCTGGCATCGAGGCCGAGGCGCGCGGGCAGGCGGAGGCCATCGCCCGCTCCATCGAGGCCTGCCTGGAAGCGCCCGTGCCCTTCGTGGCGACCATCATCGGGGAGGGCGGCTCCGGCGGCGCCATCGCGCTGGCCGCCGCCGACCGCATCCTGATGCTGGAACACTCCATCTATTCGGTCATCAGCCCGGAGGGCTGCGCCAGCATCCTCTGGCGCGACGCCGCCCAGGCGCCGACCGCGGCCGAGGCACTGAAGCTGACCGCAGAGGACCTCCGCCGCCTGAACCTGGTGGATGCCGTGGTGCCGGAGCCCATGGGCGGCGCCCATCGCGATCCGGCGGCGACGCTGGCCGTCGTGGGCGACCATGTCTGGGCCATGCTGGAGCCGCTGCTGGCCCTGGACGGCGCCACCCTCCGCGCCCGGCGGCGGGAGAAATTCCTGGAGATGGGCCGCAACAGCGTGGTCTGACGCACGCTTCCCCTTGGACACCCAAGGGGGAGGAGAGTGCGGGACATGCAGAACGCCCAGCCAGGCGAACCGAATGCCGACCAGATCGCCTATTGGAACGGCCCGGCGGCGGCGCCCTGGGTTGCCCAGCAGGCGCGCATAGACGCGCTGCATCAGGAAGCGACCCGGCTCCTGCTGGATCGCGCCGCCCCGCGGCCCGGCGAGCATGTCCTGGATATCGGCTGCGGCACCGGCACCACCCTGCTGGAGCTGGCCCCGCGGGTCGGGCCGGAAGGGCGGGTGCTGGGCGTGGATGTCTCGGAACCCATGCTGGCGCGGGCGCGGGAGCGGATCGCGGCGGCGGGCCTCTCCCAGGTCCGGGTGGAGAGGGCCGATGCCTCGGCCTGCGAATTCGCGCCGGGGAGCTTCGACCTTGTCTTCTCCCGCTTCGGGGCGATGTTCTTTCGCGATCCCGTCGCCGCCTTTGCCCATATCCGGCGGGCGCTGAAGCCGGGTGGAAGGCTGGCCTTCGTCTGCTTCCGCTCGCTGGCGGAGAATGCCTGGGTGCGGGTGCCGCAGGAGGCCGCCCAGCCGCTGCTGCCGCCTGCCGAGCCGCCGAAGCCGGGGGAGCCGGGCGAATTCGCCTTCGCCGATCCCGGCCGGGTCCGGGGCATCCTGGAGGGAGCCGGTTTCCGCGATGTGACCCTCACCCCGCACGACCCGCCCATCCACCTGGCCGGACCGGGCGGCGCGGAGGAGGCGGCCACCTTTTCCACCCTGATGGGCCCGGTCGCGCGCATCCTGCGGGAGCGGCCGGACCTGACCGAGCCGGTCCGCAAGGCCATGGCCGAAGCCTACCGGCAGCATGAGGGCCCGCAGGGGATCGTGCTGCCCGCCGCCATCTGGATCGTCTCCGCCCGGCCATGACCCTGTGCCGGGCCGCCATGCGGCCCGAGCAGCCCGGGTCTGCGCGCCGGGGGCTGTTGGCAGACGGGCGGAACCGGCCAAAGCTGCCCCCGACATGACCCCGCGCGATTCCGTACCCGAGGCCCCCGGCCCCGAGCCCGCCACGCCTGCGCGGATGAGCGCTGCTGAGCTGCGCACCGCCTTCTTCCGCACCTTCCCGGCGGTGGCGCCGGCCATCATCCTCGGCGCCATCGACCAGACCATCACCGCCACCGCCCTGCCGGCCATCGCCGGCGCCCTGAATGCGGTGGAGAGCATTTCCTGGGTGGTGGTCGGCTATCTGATCGCCGCCACCATCGCCGCCCCGGTCTATGGCCGGCTGGGCGATGTCTTCGGGCGCCGCAGGCTGCTGCTGGCGGCGCTTGCCCTGCATGCGCTCGGCACCGCCACTGCTGCCATGGCGGCCGGATTCGGCTGGCTGATCCTGGGGCGGTTGCTGCAGGGGGCGGGGGGCGGCGGGCTGACCACCCTGACCATGGCCCTGATCGGCGAGGCCCTGCCACCGCGGGAGCGCGGCCGCTTCCAGGCCTGGATCGCCGGCTGTTTCGTCATCGCCTCCTCCCTCGGCCCGGTGGCGGGCGGCTGGCTGACGCAGGGATTCGGCTGGCGCGCCATCTTCGTCGCGCAATTGCCGGTCGCGGCGCTGGCCTTCCTGCTGGCGCTCCGGGTGCCGAGCCGGCCGGGCAGCCGCCATGCGGGATTCCACTTCGACCTGGGCGGGGTGGTACTCTTCGCCGGCTTCGTTGCCCCGGCGCTGCTGGCGCTGTCCCAGGCGCAGCGGCTCTCGCTCGCCGCCCTGCCGGCGGCGGTGGGGCTGGCGGTGGTGGCGGCGGTCGCCTGCGTGCTGCTGCTGTGGCAGGAGCGGCGGGCGCGGGATCCGCTGCTGCCACTCGGCCTGCTGGCGGAACCCACCATCCTGCGCAGCAACCTGTTCACCGGCTGCGCCCATGGCGCGGTGGTCGGGCTGGTCAGCTTCCTGCCGATCTACCTGCAGAGCGTGCGCGGCGCCTCGCCCGGAGAGGCGGGGATGCTGCTGCTGCCGCTTTCCCTCGGCAGCGGCATCGGCGGGCTGACGGCGGGGCGGCTGATGACGGCGACGGGCATCGCCGCACCGCTGGCCGGAAGCGGGCTGGCGCTCGCCACGGCGGGGCTGGTGGCGGTGGCGCTGCTCGGGCCGCTGGTGTCGGATGCGGGGCTGGCGTTGCTCTTCGGCCTGGCCTCGATGGGCTTGGGTTGCTCCTATCCGGTGTCGCAGATCACGGTGCAGGTGGCGGCGGGGCCGGCGCGGCTGGGGGCGGCAGCGGCCTCGGTGCAATTCGCCCGGACGCTGGGGGCGGCAATCGGCACGGCCTTCCTGGGGGCGCTGCTCTTCGGCTCGCTTGCGGCCGGGGATCCGATGGTGGCGGAGCTTTTCGCCCGGCTGGTCCGGGGCGGCGCCCGGCTGCTGCCGGAACTGGCCGAGGCGGAGCGGGAGGGGCTGCGCGCCGGCTTGTCCGAAGCCTTCCGCTTCGCCTTCCTGGGCGCGGCCCTGCTGGCCGGAATGGGCTGCCTCTTCGCCTGGCGGGTGCCGATGCGGCGGGTGTGAGGCCCG
>CALGVL010000061.1 GCA_937930165.1 uncultured Acetobacteraceae bacterium | reverse complement strand
CGAGGATGTGGAGGCCGCCCTGGCGATCTGCCGGGAGGAGGGCATTCCCGTCCTGCCCCGCGGCGGCGGCACCAGCCAGTGCGGCCAGACGGTGAACCGGGCGCTGGTCATCGACTGCACCAAGTATCTGCGGCGCGTGCTCTCCGTGGATGCGGAGGCCGGCATCGCCACGGTGGAGCCCGGCATCACCCTTGGCGCGCTGAACGAGGCGCTGAAGCCCACGGGGAAGTTCTTCCCGGTCGATCCCTCCACCTGGCAGCGCTGCACCATCGGCGGCATGGCGGGCAACAATTCCTGCGGCGGCAAGTCCATCCGCTACGGGCTGATGGCGGACAATGTGCTGGGCATCGATGCGCTGCTGGCCGATGGCTCGCGCTTCCGCTTCGCCGATCTGCCGGACAATCTCGGGGCGGATGTGCCCTCCGGCATCGCCGACCTGATCCAGCGCCTGCGCGCGCTCGGAGCGCGGGAGGCGGAGGAGATCGCCGCCCGCTTCCCGAAGCAGCTTCGCCGCGTCGGCGGCTACAATATCGATGCTCTCACCCCCGCCGCGCGCGCCGCCGGAAGGTCCAACCTGGCGCGGCTGTTGGTGGGCAGCGAGGGCACCCTCGCCTTCTCCGCCGCGCTCGATCTGAAGCTCTGGCCGATCAAGCCGCGCAAGGTGCTGGGCATCTGCCAGTTCCCCACCTTCCGCGCCGCCATGGAGGCGAGCAAGCATCTGGTGACGCTGGACCCGGAAGCGGTGGAACTGGTGGATCGCACCATGATCGACCTTGGCCGCTCCATCCCGCTCTACCGCGCCACCATCGACCGCATGGTGAAGGGCGAGCCGGACAGCCTGCTCATTGTCGAATTCCACGGCCAGGAGGACGCGCCGCTGTTGCGCGATCTTGACAGGCTGGAGGAGATGATGGGCGATCTCGGCTATCCCGATGCCGTGGTCCGTGCCACCGATCCCGGATTCCAGGCCGCCATCGCCGAGGTGCGGGAGGCCGGGCTTAACATCATGATGAGCATGAAGGGGGACGGTAAGCCCGTCTCCTTCATCGAGGACTGCGCCGTCTCCCTTGAGGATCTGGCCGACTACACCGAACGCCTGAACGAGGTCTTCGCCCGCCACGGCACCAAGGGCACCTGGTATGCCCATGCCAGCGTCGGCTGCCTGCATGTCCGCCCGGTGCTGAACATGAAGGACCCCGCCGATGTGCGGCGGATGCGGGAGATCGCCGAGGAATGCTTCGCCCTGGTGCGCGAATACAAGGGCAGCCACAGCGGCGAGCATGGCGACGGCATCGTCCGCTCCGAATTCAACGAGCCGATGTTCGGCCCACGCATCGCCCGTGCCTTCGAGGCGGTGAAGGATGCCTTCGATCCCGCCGGCCTGCTGAATCCCGGCCGCGTCGTCCGCCCGCCGCGCATGGATGACCGCAGCCTGTTCCGCTACTTCCCGGGATACGCCGCCGATCCGAAGGTAGTGCCGGCGCTCGACTGGTCCGCCTGGCCGGGGCCGCAGGGCGGGTTCCTCGGCGCGGTGGAGATGTGCAACAACAACGGCACCTGCCGGAAATTCGACGCCAATGTCATGTGCCCGAGCTATCGGGCCACGCGCGACGAACAGCACCTGACGCGCGGCCGCGCCAATACCCTGCGCCTTGCCCTGACCGGCCAGCTTGGGCCGGATGCGCTGGCCTCGGATGAAGTCGCGGCGGCCATGTCGCTCTGCGTCTCCTGCAAGGGCTGCCGGCGGGAATGCCCGACCGGCGTGGACATGGCGAAGATGAAGATCGAGGTGCTGCACGCTAGGGCCAAGGCTCGCGGCATCCGCGCCAAGGACCGGCTGATCGCGGAGATGCCACGCTGGGCGCCCTTCGCTGCCATGGTCCCCTTCCTGGCCAATGCGCGGGACCGCGTGCCGGGCCTCGCCGCACTGTCGGAGCGGCTGCTCGGCTTCGCCGCCGGGCGCAGCCTGCCGCGCTTCCGCCGCGACGCCTTCCATGACGCCGAACTGCCGGCGCCGAGCGGGCGGGAGGATGAGGTCATCCTCCTCCCCGACCTGTTCAACCGCTATTTCGAGCCGGAGAACCTCCGCGCCGCCGCCCGCGTGCTGAGCGCCGCCGGCTACCGGCCCGTCGTCGCCCGCCCGCCGCGCGGGGCGCGGCCGCTGGACGATGGCCGCACCTATCTGGCGGCAGGAATGGTGGACCAGGCGCGGGCCGAGGCGCGCCGGACCCTGGAGGCCCTTTCTCCCTTCACTGCGCCGGTGATCGGCATCGAGCCTTCCTGCCTGCTGACCCTGCGCGACGAATTCCTGTCCCTGCTACCGGGCGAGGCGACGCAGCGCCTGGCCGGGCGCGCCCTGCTGCTCTCGGAATTCCTGGCGCGGGAGAAGCCGGCGCTGAGCCTGAAGCCGGTGGCGCCGGCCGCACACATCCACGGCCACTGCCACCAGAAGAGCTTTTCCGCCTTTCCCGCTGCGGTTGCGATGCTGAACCTGGTGCCGGGGCTGAAGGTGATGCCGATCACCTCCTCCTGTTGCGGCATGGCCGGCAGCTTCGGCTATGAGGCGGAGAACCTTGCCGTCTCGAAGGCCATGGCCGAACTCTCCCTGCTGCCTGCGGTGCGCACCGCGCCGGCGGAGCATCTGATCGTCGCCGACGGCACCTCCTGCCGCCACCAGATCCGCGACCTGAGCGGGCGGGAGGCGCTGCACAGCGTCCGCGTGCTGGAGCGCGCCCTGGCATGAGCGAATGGCAGGCCATCCTGGACTTCTGGTTCGCCGGCAATCGCCATGCCTTCCGCGAATGCTGGTTCAAGCCGGATCCCGCCTTCGATGCCGCGATCGCCACACGCTTCGGCACCGCGCTCGGCCCGGCGATGGCCGGGGCGCTGGATGGCTGGGCCGCGGCACCCTCCGGCGCCCTCGCCCTCTGCCTGCTGCTGGACCAGTTCCCGCGCAACCTGCATCGCGGCACTGCGCGTGCCTATGAAGCCGATGCCAAGGCACGGGAGGTCGCCCGTATCGCCGTGCTGCGGGACCGCCACGACCTAGCCCTGACACCGGTGGAGCGCATCTTCCTCTACCTGCCCTTTGAGCATTCGGAGTCGATGGCTGACCAGAACCTTTCGGTCGCGCTGTTCGAGGGGCTGCGCGATGACCCGGCCATGCGGGCGCCGGGCGGCGGCATCGACTATGCCTGGCGGCATTGGCTGGTCATCCGCCGCTTCGGGCGGTTCCCGCACCGCAATGCGGCCCTCGGCCGCGCTTCCACGCCGGAGGAGCTGGCCTATCTGGCGCAGCCCGGCGCCGGGTTCTGAGGCGTCCCCCTACCGCTGCCGCGCAGGCAAGGGCTGCCGCGATGCCATGCAACGCCTACAAGGCGGCCATTCTGCAGCGCAACATCATCTTGCACCGCAGCATCGCCTGCTTCACAGTATCGTCAAGTACACGGGAGTTACGACGGCCACGGCCCTGAACGGAACGAAGGCCGACCGATGAGGGCCCTTGCGGGCATCGGGCGGTCCAAGGGGGTCGTATGCGGAGACGCGAGATTCTGGGCGCCGCTCTGGCCGCGCCTGCCATCCTGCGCGCCGGTCTTGCACGGGCCGGGGAGCCGGTGCCGGTGGATGTGGAACTGATCCTGGCCGTGGATTGCAGCCGCTCCATTGATCCGGAGGAGCAGGAGATCCAGTTCAGGGGCTATGAGGCCGCCTTCCGCGACCCGCGCCTGATCGAAGGCATCATGGGCGGCCCGGTCGGCTCCATCGCCTGCATGATGTTCCTCTGGTCCGGCTGGAACACCCAGCATGTCGTCGCCCCCTGGGCACAGATCGACGGCCCGGAGAGCGCCCATCGCTTCGCCGATGCGATCGCCGCCGCACCGCGCCGGAGCTGGCTCTACACCTCCATCTCCGGCGCCATGGATTTCGCCGTGAAGCAGTTCGGCCAGGGCTTCGAGGGGATGCGCCGGGTCGTGGACATCTCCGGCGACGGGGTGAACAATTCCGGCCGCCCGGTGGAGGAGGCGCGGACGGAGGCGCTGGCCCAGGGCATCACCCTGAACGGCCTCGCGGTGCTGGACCGCACGCCGCAGCAGCCGCTCGATCCCCGCTTCGCCCCAGATCGGAAGAGCACACGTCTGAACTCCAG
>CALGVL010000060.1 GCA_937930165.1 uncultured Acetobacteraceae bacterium | reverse complement strand
GAGTTCAGACGTGTGCTCTTCCGATCTGCATGCGCAGCGGTGACGGCGGCGACAGCGTCCAGCGCGCGCTCGCCTTTCGCCAGGACCATGGCGTCATAGGCCTTCTCCTCGCGGTCCCAGCGGTTGTCGCGGTCCATGGCGAAGTAGCGGCCGATGACGGTGGCGATGCGCACGCCCTGCAGCCCGGCGATGTCCCGCAGCAGATCGCGGAGATAGTCCGGCGCGGCGCGGGGCGGCGTGTCGCGGCCGTCGGTGAAGGCGTGCAGCGCCACCGGGATGCCGGCGCCCGCAAGCACCTTCGCCAGCGCCGCCGCGTGCTTCTGGTGGCTGTGGACGCCGCCGGGGGAGACCAGCCCCATCAGGTGGCAGGTGCCGCCGCTGGCCTTCAGCTTCCCGATCAGCTCCGTCAGCGCCGGCTGGGAAGCGATGGTGCCGTCCGCCACCGCATGGTCGATCCGCGGCAGATCCTGCATCACCACCCGGCCGGCGCCGAGATTGAGGTGCCCGACCTCCGAATTCCCCATCTGCCCTTCCGGCAGCCCGACATCATGGCCGGAGGTGCGGAGGAAGGCATGCGGGCAGGACTGCCACAGGGCGTCGAAGGTGGGGGTACGGGCCTGGCGCACGGCATTGTCCGCCTCCTCCTCGCGCCAGCCCCAGCCATCGAGGACGACGAGCATCACGGGCTTGGGTGCTGGCATGGAACTCCCTCATGGCCTGGAATGATCGCCCGGATTACCGCCGATGATGCTGGCGGGGCAAGGCGTGCCGCAGCAACGCGCAGAGGGTGCGGCAGGGTGCGACGATGGCTATGGAATGCCTTTCGGAAGGGGATGGCCGCATGAGAGATGCCGGAACGGCCTTGGCCAATGACCATGGCGACTCCATCGCCGCGCGCATCGCGGCGCTGGACTGGGACGGGATCGCAGCCGGATTGGACGCACAGGGCTCGGCGACCACCGGGCCACTGCTGACGCCGGCGGAATGCCGGGCGCTGACGGCGCTCTATGACCGGGAGGAGCCCGCGCTGTTCCGCCGCCGGGTCGTAATGGCCCAGCACGGTTACGGACGCGGCGAGTACAAATATTTCGCAGCGCCGCTGCCGGAACCGGTGCAGGCGCTGCGGGAGGCGCTCTATCCCCGCCTGGCGCCGCTGGCGAACCGCTGGAACGAGGCCATGGGCCTGCCGGTGCGCTACCCGGACAGTCATGCGGAATTCCTCGCCCGCTGCCACGCTGCCGGTCAGGCGAAGCCGACGCCGCTGCTGCTGCGTTACGGACCGGGCGACTACAACTGCCTGCACCAGGACCTCTATGGCGAGCATGTCTTTCCCTTGCAGGTCGCCTTCCTGCTCTCCGCGCCCGGCGAGGAGTTCACGGGCGGTGAATTCGTGCTGACCGAGCAGCGCCCGCGCATGCAGTCCCGCGCCGAGGTGGTGCCGCTGCGCCAGGGCGAGGGCGTGATCTTCGCCGTGCATCACCGCCCGGTGCAGGGCACGCGCGGCTTCCACCGGGTGGTGATGCGCCACGGCGTCAGCCGGCTGCGCAGCGGGCAGCGCCACACCCTCGGCATCATCTTCCACGACGCGGCCTGAACCGGCGGTCTCAGCCGCCCGGCTGCTGCACCGCCGCGATGGCCGTGGCGCCGGCATCCACCGGCACGATCGCCCCCGTCATCCAGCGCGCCTTGCCGCTGGCCAGGAACACCACCGCAGCGCCGACATCCCAGCCGCTGCCCTCCGTCTGCAGGATGCTGCGCTTGCGGCGTGCCTCCCGCATCTCAGGCGACATGCCCTTCTCCTGCACCATGGGCGTGTAGACCATGCCGGGGCAGACGCAGTTCACCCGGATGCGATCCTTGGCATGGTGCACCGCCATGGCGCGGGTCATGTTCACCACCGCGCCCTTCGATGTCGGGTAGAGCAGGTTCGGATTGCCGCCACGCAGCCCGGCGACCGAGCCGAGATTCACGATGGCGCCGCCGCCCGTCTTGCGCATCTCCGGCACCGCGTATTTCGTCATCAGCATCATGGAGGTGACATTCACCAGCAGGCCGTGGTTCCAGGCTTCCAGATCCACCTCTTCCGCCGTGCCAGGCGGGCCGCTGATGCCGACATTGTTCACCAGGATGTCGAGCCTGCCGAAGCGATCCACCGCCGTCTGCACGATGCGGCGGCAGTCCTCCGGCTTCGTCACGTCGCCCTGAACCACCACGCTCTCGCCGCCTTCCGCCGCGATCATCCGCCGGGTGCCTTCGGCCCATTCAACATTGGCATCAGCCAGCACCACTTTCGTCCCGGCGCGGGCGAAGAGGATGGAGGCGGCGCGGCCATTGCCCACCCCCTCCCCCGGCCGCGAGCCGGCGCCGGTGACGATGGCGACCTTGCCTTGCAGATCGTCGGTGATGGTGTCCATGGCCTTCCTCCCTTGTGTGTCGGGCGGGCCGATTCAGACCTGCGGCCCTGACGGCCCTCCGGTCATCGGACCGCCTCAACCCATCGGCACCGGCGCCACGCCGAAGATCGCGCGATGGAAATGCAGCAGCACGGCCCAGAGGATCAGCCCCAGCACCGGCGGCAGCCAGCCGATCTCGCGCAGCACCAGGCGGTTGCGGCCGGCGGCGATGGCACCGAAGGGCAGGATGGAGGTGGCGGCGGCCAGGCGCGCCCAGGCATCCGGGTTCCGCCGCGCCAGCTTGGCGTCGATCGAGGGCATGCCGGCCAGCGCCGTCACCAGGAAGGCGCCGAAGAAGACCAGGCTGGCAGTGTCGCCATTGCCCAGCATGTGCACCGCCGCCCAGAGGGCGAAGCTCCAGAGCATCGGGTGCCGGGTGATGCGCAGGATGCCGCGCGGCTCCTGCGCCATGGCCCGCTCTCCGCCCACCGCGGTCGGGTTGCGGGTGGCGATGGAGGCAACGAAGAGGATGAAGGTGGGCAGCATCACCAGCACCAGCAGCCAGCGCAGCCAGAGCGGCGCGAACCAGAGCGGCGTGGTCGGCGCCCCATTGTAGCTGACCACCAGGAACCAGATGGCCGCCACGGAGAAGACGGAGAACAGGCCGCGGAACCCGCCCTCTCCCAGCCGCGCCGCGATCGGGTTGCGCAGCGCGGTGCCAGCGATGCCGATATGCACACCCACCCAAACCAGCGCCGCCAGGATCAGGAGTCCCATGGCCTGCCTCCCCCTTTGCCGTGCGCAGCCTGCCGCGCTCCGGCGGCGGGAGGCAAGCTCAGCCCGGCCGCCAGCCGCGGTGATAGGGATGGCCGGCGCGGATCGCCTGCGCGCGGTAGAGTTGTTCCGCCAGCAAGCCGCGCACCAGGAAATGCGGCCAGGTCAGCGGCCCGAGCGAAAGCCGGTGGTCGGCCCGGGCCAGGACCGCCGGATCCAGCCCCTCGGCCCCGCCAATGGCGAAGCAGAGCGGCCGGCCGCTGCCTTCCCAGCGTTCGACGAGCGCCGCCAGCGCCTCGCTGCTCGGCGCCGTCCCGCCGAGGTCGAGCGCGACCAGCAGCGCCGCCTCCGGCAGCGCGGCCAGCAGGGCGGCACCCTCCCGTCTGCGGACCTCCGCGGCGCTGCCGCGTGCCTCCGGGATCTCGGTGACGGCCAGCGGCGGCCGCAGCCGGGCGTTGTAATGGGTGAAGAGCGCCGCCTCAGGCCCCGGCTTCAGCCGGCCCACGGCCAGCAGGCGGGCCGGACGGCTCACCCTTCCTCCGGCGCCCCTTCCGCCATCTCCTCGCCCTTCGGGCTGTCCGGGCCCCACATGCGCTCCAGCGCATAGGTCGCCCGCGCCTCCGGCTTGAAGAGGTGGACCACCAAGTCGTCGGCGTCGATCAGCACCCAGTCCGGCGAACCCTGGATCCGGTCCCGGCGCAGCTTGAAGCCGACCTTGTCGAAGGCTTCCACCAGATGCGTCGCCATAGCCTGGATCTGCCGGTCGGCGAGGCCGGTGGCGATGATCATGCAGTCGGCGAAGCTGGCGCGGCCGGTGACATCCAGGACCACGATGTCCTCTGCCTTGTCGTCCTCCAGGCTGGCGCGGGCGGCGGCGATGAGCTGCTGCAGCCGGTCCGGCGCCAGCTTGTGGTGGCGCGGCCGGGCCTTCGCATCCGGACCGGCGGCCGCCTCCCGCCGCTTGCGCGCGGTGGCAGTCCCGGTGCCGGCCTTGGCCACCGGCTTCGACGCGGCAGCGCGCTTCGGCCGGTCGGCGGGCGCGGCCTTCGGCGCGGCGGCACGGGCTGCGCCCGCAGCCGCAGTGCTGCGCCGTCTCGGGGTCTTTTCATCACCCCCATCGGGGGGCTTCGGCATGCGCGCGATGAGCGCCTCCTCTCGTCCTCTGGGCCTTCTCTACACCATCCCGCCCTGAGTCGCGCGGATGGCGGTGGCGGAGGCAGGATGCTCGCGCGCCAGGACCAGGCCCCAGGGCGCATGCCCCTCCCCGCTCCAGGCCAGCAACGCCTCCGGGCGTCGCCGGTGCCGCGCCAGGGCATGCGCCGCCTGGCCGGAGAGCGCCCGGCGCGTCTCCCCTGGCCGGGGCAGCACCGCGATCGGCACCTTCCGCGCGATCCGCCGCCAGCGCTTCCAGCGCGGCAATTGAGAGAGGTTGTCCGCCCCCATCAGCAGCACGAACCGCGCTCGCGGGAAGCGCCGTTGCAGTTGCTCCAGCGTATCCACCGTATAGCGGGTGCCGAGCCGCGCCTCGATATCCGTCGCGATGATCCGCCTTCCATCGGCGATGGCCCGGGCGGATGCGAGCCGCCGGGCGAAGGGCGCCATGCCCCGCGCCGGCTTCAGCGGATTGCCCGGCGAGACCATCAGCCAGACCTGGTCCAGCCGGAGCTGCCGCAGCGCCTGCTCCGCCACATGCCGGTGCCCGGCATGCGCCGGGTTGAAACTGCCGCCGAGCAGCCCGATCCGCGCCCGGCGGTCGTCGCCCCAGGCCCCTGGCTCGCCTGTCACCGTGTCCTGACGCTGACCGAGACCGGCTCCGCCGCCAGCCCCTCATAGCGCACCGTATAGGTCCGGCCGGGCTCAACCGGCAGGGTCGGCGAGAAACCGGCGATGGAGAGATACTGCCCGGCCTCCAGCCGCTTGCCCTGCTTGCCCAGATCCTCGATCAGGAAGGCGACGGCATCGAGCGGATGGCCCAGCACCGCCGTCCCCGGCGCCCGCGCCCGCTCCTGCCCCTGGTCGTCCACCATGGTCACGGTCATCCTGGCGAGGCGGTCGGCGAATTCCTGCGTCGCCTGCACCGGGACGGGCGTTCCGACCACGCCGAGTCGCGCGCCGACATTGATCGCCAGCAGGTTCGGCCCGTCGAAGCCGCCGGAGAGCACCAGGTCCGGCAGCTCGATATAGGGGATCGCTTGGTCGAGATGCTGCAGGATCTTCAGATGGTCGCGGCCGGCGCCGTTGATACCGGCATCCTTCACCCGCACCAGGAAATCGGATTCGATCACCGGCACCGCGCCGAAGCGGGCCGGCACCTCGGCGCCGTCGCGCAGGGAGAGGGTGCGCTCGAAGATCACGCCGCGCACCGGATGCGGCACGCCGAAGCGCTGCTGCACGGGCTGGCTGGTCAGGCCAAGCTTGTAGCCGACCGGGCGCCCCCAATGGCTTTGCAGGATCCGCACCAGCTTGTCCTGGGCGCAGAACCCGTCCTCCAGCGAGGCGAGGCCGGTGAAGGGCGGGCTCGGCCGATTGGCGAGCAGGTTGTCGGCGACCTGCCCCACCGCCTCATCCGAGGGGCAGGCGGCGAAGGCGGGCGCGCCGAGGCAGAGCGCGGCGGCGGAAGCAAGCAGCAGGCGGCGCATCGACAGTTCGCCCCTCCCTGGGCGGTTTGAGCCCGCGGATCCTAATTCCGCAGCCGGTTCAACGGAAGCGGACGGAGATGCCGACTGGCTCCGCGGTCAGGCCTTCATAGCGCAGGCTATAGCTGTGTCCCGCCTGGGCCGGGACGGAGGGCGCGAAGCCTCCGAGCGAGACGATGTCCCCCGCCTGCAGGCGCTGGCCGCTCCGCGCCAGATCCTCCACCAGCCAGGGAATCACGTTCAGCGGATGCTCGAGCAGCGCCGTGCCGGAGGCGCGGGCGACCTCCCGTTCATTGTCGCTGAACACCACCGTCATGCTGCCGAGGCGGCGGGCGAATTCCTCCGTCGCCTCCGCCTGGATCGGCGTGCCGACCACGCCGAGCCGCGCATGGACATTGGCTGCCACCAGCGCCGGCCCGTCCGGCGCGCGGGAATAGGGGCTGCGCGGCAATTCGATGAAGGGGATCACCAGGTCGATATGGCGCAGGATCGCCACATGGTTGGTGCCGGCGGTGTTGATGCCGTCATCCTTCACCCGCACCAGCAGGTCCGGCTCCACCCCGATCCCGGCCAGCGGCGGCGTCAGCGGGACCTCGGCGCCGCTGTTCGTGCCGAGCGTGCCGGCGAAGATCATGCCGCGCACCGGCCGGTCCAACCCGTAGCGCCGCTGCACCGCCGCGTTGGTCAGCCCGGCCTTGTAGCCGTTCACCTTGCCGAAGGCGGGAACCAGCAGCGGCACCAGCTTGTCGCGGGCGCATTCCGCATCGGCCATGGAGAGGCCGGCCAAGGGCTCCACGGGGCGGCCGGTGACCACCGCCTCGGCCAGTTGCGCGATGGCCGCATCGGGGGGGCAGGCCGCCGAGGCGATTCCCGGCAGGACCAGGGCGCAGGTGAGCAGCAGGCGGCGCATCGGCATCTCCTCCCTCCCGACGCCCTTACGGGCGATCAGGGCCGGGTCTGCCCGGTCCCCAGGACATGGTAGCGATAGGTGCAGAGCTGCTCCAACCCTACGGGACCGCGAGCATGCAGCCGGCCGGTGGCGATGCCGATCTCGGCGCCGAAGCCGAATTCCCCGCCGTCGCAGAATTGGGTGGAGGCGTTCCACATCCCCACCACGGAATCCAGCCCGGCGAGGAATTCCTGCGCTGCAGCCTCGTCCTGGGTGATGATGGCCTCGGTATGCTCGCTGCCGAAGCGGCGGATATGCGCCAGCGCATCGGCCACGCCATCCACCACCGCGATGGAAAGCACCGCATCCAGCCATTCAGTGGCGAAGTCCTGCTCCGTCGCCGGCTTCAGCTCCGGCAGGATGGCGCGGGCGCGGGCATCGGCGCGGAAGTCGCAGCCGAGGGCACGCAGATCCGCGACCAGGACGGGCAGCAGGCTGGGCGCGATGGCAGCGTCAATCAGCAGCGTCTCGGTCGCGCCGCAGATGCCGGTGCGGCGCATCTTGGCATTGGCCAGGATGGCACGGGCCATCTCCGGGTCGGCGGCCGCGTGGATGTAGGTGTGGCAGAGCCCCTCGGCATGGGCGAGGACGGGCACCCGCGCCTCCTCCATCACCCGCGTCACCAGCCCCTTGCCACCGCGCGGGACGATGAGGTCGATCAGCCCGGCGGCGCGCAGCATGGCGCCGACGAAGGCCCGGTCGGCGGTCGGCGCGATCTGCACCGCCGCCTCCGGCAGGCCGGCGGCGCGCAGCCCCTCCGCCATGCAGGCATGGATGGCGGCGGCGCTGCGGATGCTGTCGGAGCCGCCGCGCAGGATCACCGCATTGCCGGATTTCAGGCAAAGCGCCGCGGCATCGGCGGTGACGTTGGGCCGACTCTCGAAGATCATGCCGATGACGCCGATCGGCTGGGCCACGCGGCGGATCACCAGCCCGTTCGGGCGCGTCCATTCGGCCAGCACGCGGCCCACGGGGTCGGGCAGCGCCGCCACCTCCTCCAGCCCCTTCGCCATCGCCTCGATGCGGGCGGGGGTGAGGGTCAGCCGGTCGCGGAAGGCGCCGCTGATCCCCTCGGCGGCAGCGAGGTCGGCCTCGTTCGCCGCCAGGATGGCGGGGATGCGGGCGCGCAGCGCCGCTGCGGCCTCCGCCAGCGCCCGGTCCTTCGCCGGTCGCGGCGCCCGTGCGAGCTCGGCCGCGGCGGCCTTGGCGGCACGGGCGGCACTCTCCAGCAGGCGGGCGATCTCGTCGGCGGTGGCGTTCACGGCGATTCCAACTCCTTAGCCGGCCATCTCCGGCGCGGCGGGGAATCCGTAACGCCTTACCGGACCGAAGGAAAGGCGCGGTTACAGCAACACCAGGTCGTCCCGGTGCACGATCTCGTCCCGCCCGTGCCAGCCGAGGATCGCTTCGATCTCCGCCGACCGGCGGCCGGCGATCTGCCGGGCGGCGTCGGCATCATAGGC
>CALGVL010000059.1 GCA_937930165.1 uncultured Acetobacteraceae bacterium | reverse complement strand
CGGCCACCGCCCCGGCCTCGATGCCTATCACGACCGAACCCTCACCCTGCTCCGCTCCGAAGGAGGGGCGAGGTTGGTCCGCCGCCGCCCCGCGCTGCGCCCGCCGCACCGCGGCGCGGCGGTGGCGACGGGCCGGTGGGCCCTGCGGCGCCTGCTGCGCCGGCGCTCGGCGCGGCTGTGAGCAGCCTCGGCCGACACCAACTGCAAGAAGCGTGTGAGCGGCCTCGGCCGACACCAACTGCAAGAAGCGGAGGGGCGTCAGGCCGGCGGGCCACTCACGGCCGTGCCCTGTGCCGGCGCCGCGCCGGACATGGAAACGGGGCCACTCCGCAGGGCGGCCCCGTAAATCCGCGTCGTGCGGGCGACTGGGTTAGCGCCAGACCGGCCGGCCCAGATTGACGTCGCCCCCGCTGGTCAGGGCACCGCCGGCCGCGCCGGCCGCGCCGCCGATCAGGGCGCCCGTGCCGGCGCTGCCGCCGGTCAGCGCGCCGATGCCCGCTCCCGCGCCGGCGCCGAGCAGCCCGCCCGAGATGGCGCGGTCGCCCGTGGAGTAGCCGCAGCCGCCGAGGCTGAGGGCGGCAAGCGTGAGAAAGCCGAGCAGTGTTTTCCGCATGTCTCCCGACTCCGGATATTGCCCGGTTCCCAACGCCCGGCGTTTCGGAGGGGTTGCGTTCCCCCGGGGGGCGGGAGGTGCGGGATCGTGTATTGAAGGCTTGAGCGGCGGCCGACGGGCGAGTAATCCAGCGGCTCTGCCCGATGCCCTCGATTTCGCGAGCGCGGGCCCTGAGGGCGCCGCGGCCCGCCGCGTGACCGCCTGGGGCAGGCGCCCGACCGGGGGCGGGGCCCGACCTGGAAGGTTGCCTCCGCATGTTCTCTCGCCTGTTCGGGTTCCTCTCGGCCGATATGGCCATCGACCTCGGGACCGCGAACACGCTGGTCTATGTGAAGGGCCGGGGCATCGTGCTGAACGAGCCGAGCGTCGTGGCCATCGCCGACCTCCGCGGCCGCAAGCAGGTCCTGGCGGTGGGCGAGGAGGCCAAGCTGATGCTCGGCCGCACCCCTGGCAACATCGCCGCCATCCGCCCGCTCCGCGACGGCGTCATCGCCGATTTCGAGGTGGCGGAGGAGATGATCAAGCACTTCATCCGCAAGGTGCACAATCGGGGGCGCTTCGCCTCCCCCCTGATCATCGTCTGCGTCCCCTCCGGCAGCACGGCGGTGGAGCGGCGCGCGATCCAGGAGAGCGCGGAGAGCGCCGGCGCCCGCAAGGTGCTGCTGATCGAGGAGCCGATGGCGGCGGCAATCGGCGCCGGCCTGCCGGTGACGGAGCCTTCCGGCTCCATGATCGTGGATATCGGCGGTGGGACGACCGAGGTGGCGGTGATCTCCCTCGGTGGCATCGTCTATGCCCGCAGCGTCCGGGTCGGCGGCGACAAGATGGACGAAGCCATCATCAATTACATCCGCCGCCAGTTCAACCTGCTGATCGGCGAGAGCAGTGCCGAGCGGATCAAGATGGAGATCGGTGCCGCCGCCCCGCCGGATCATGGCGAGGAAGGCCCGCTGACCGAGGTGAAGGGCCGTGACCTGATGAACGGCGTCCCGCGCGAGGTCGTGGTCAGCCAGCGCCAGGTCGCCGAAAGCCTCTCCGAGCCGGTGAGCGCGATCGTCGAGGCGGTGAAGGTGGCGCTGGAGAACACCCCGCCCGAACTGGCTGCCGATATCGTGGACAAGGGCATCGTCCTGACCGGCGGCGGTGCCCTGCTGTACCGGCTGGACGAGGTGCTGCGCGACTCGACGGGCCTACCGGTGGCGGTGGCGGAGGAGGCGCTATCCTGCGTCGCCCTGGGCACCGGCCGCGCTCTCGAGGAAATGAAGAAGCTTCGCCAGGTCTTGTCTTCCATGTATTGATGAAGGCATGACCACCCCGCGGCAGATGCCGCGCTGAGCCCCTCCATGACGGAGGCCCGGCTCGGTCCCCTTGGGCGGAGGCCGCGTGATCCGTCTCAGCATCCCGTTCCGGCAGGCGCTTTCCCGTCTTTCGCTGCCGGTCCTGGTCGCGGTGGCTTTCGGGACCATGCTGCTCGGCAAGGCGGATGCGCTGCTGGCCGAGCGGGCCCGGATGGCCCTGGCCGACCTCCTGACCCCGATCTGGTCGGCCCTGCAGGTGCCGGCGACGGCGCTGCGGGACGTGGTGCAGGAGGGCAGGGAGCTGCTGCACCTGCGCCGCGAGAACGCCCGGCTGCGGGAGGAAAATGCGCGCCTGCACCGCTGGCATGCGGCGGCCCTGGCGCTGGAGGCGGAGAACGCCATGCTGCGCCGCCAGCTCGCCTTCCTGCCGGAGGCGGCGCCGGCCTTCCACACCGCGCGGGTCGTCGCCGATGGCGGCGGAACCTATGCCAGGGCGGTGCTGCTGGCCGCCGGCCCTAACCATGCGGTGCGCAAGGGCCAGGTCGCCCTGGACGACCGTGGGCTTGTGGGGCGGGTGACAGAGGTGGGCGCGCGCTCCGCCCGCGTCCTGCTGGTGACGGATATGAACAGCCGCATCCCGGTGGCGCTGGAAGGCACGCGGGCGCGCGCCATCCTGGCCGGCACCAATGGCGCCCGGCCGAGGCTGCAGCACTGGCCGGAGGGTTCCGCCCCGCGGGAGGGCGATCGGGTGGTGACCAGCGCCGAGGCCGCCGCCTTCCCCGCCGGCCTGCCCGTGGGCGTGGTGCGCTGGACCGAATCGGGCGTTGCGGAGGTGGAGCTCTTCGCCCGACTCGACCGCCTGGATTTGGTGCGGCTGTTCGATTACGGCCTGGGCGGCATCCTGCCACCCGAGGCCGTGGCGCGGCCAGAGCCGCGCCAGCGGCGATAGCGCCATCATGCCGACTGCCACCGCGGCAGACACGCCCCGCCGGGCCGGAGGGGCGCGGTGAGGAAGGGGCGCCGACCGCCATCGCCCGGCCTGCTGCGGCGGGCCGATGCCCTGGCGCGGGCCGCCTTCCCGGCCGCTGCCACGGCGATCCTGCTGGTCCTGGCGGCCATGCCAGTGGGGCTGCCCGGCGCGGTGCCGGCGGCGGGGCTGCCCTGTATCTTCTTCTGGTCCGTCTTCCGGCCGGCCGCCCTGCCGCCGCCCGTGGTGTACGGTCTGGGCCTGCTGCAGGACCTGCTGACCGCGGCGCCGGTCGGCTCTGGCGCCCTGGTCCTGCTGCTGGTGCATGGCCTGGCCAGGCACTGGCGGCGCTTCCTGGTCCAGCAATCCTTCCTGGCGGTCTGGCTGGTCCATTGTGGCTTCGCTGCGGGGGCCGCGAGCCTGGACTGGGCATTGCAGGCGCTGCTCGGCTGGCGGCTCCTGCCGGTTCAGCCCGGCCTGCTTCAGGTGGCGCTGGCTGCCGGGCTCTATCCCACCATCGCCTTCCTCCTCACCCGCGCGCATGAGGCCATGCGCCGCGCGGAGAGCGCGGCATGAGCGTGCGAAGGGAGGAGGAGCGGCGCCACAGCATCTTCACCCGGCGGGCGCTGCTGCTGGGAGGCGGGCAGGCGGCGCTCTTCGGCTTCCTCGGCAGCCGGCTCTACCGGCTGCAGGTGGTGGAGGGGGAGCGCTATGCCATGCTGGCGGAGGAGAACCGCATCTCCGCCCGGCTGATCCCGCCGCCGCGCGGCCGGGTGCTGGACCGCAATGGCGCGGTCCTCGCGGGCAACCAGCTCAACTGGCGCGCCCTGCTGGTGGCGGAGCAGACCCAGGATGTCGGCGCGACCCTGGAGACCTTCTCCCGCATCGTGCCGCTGACGGAGCAGGAGCGGGCCCGGATCGAGCGTGAGGTCCGCCGCCGCCGCCGTTTCGTCCCCGTCGCCGTGCGGGAATTCCTGAGCTGGGAGGAGATGGCGCGGATCGAGGTGAACGCGCCGGACCTGCCCGGCATCCTGATCGATGTTGGCACCACGCGGCATTACCCGGAGGCGGAGCATCTGGCGCATATCGTCGGCTATGTCGCGCCCCCCGCGGAGCGCGACATGGATGGCGACCCGCTGCTGGAACTGCCCGGCATCCGCGTCGGCCGTGCCGGGATCGAGAAGTATCACGACCAAGTGCTGCGCGGCCGTGGCGGCGCCGTCCAGCTGGAGGTGAATGCGGTCGGCCGGGTGATCCGCGAGCTCGACCGGCGGGAGGGCGTGCCAGGCCAGGATGTGCAGATCTCGGTCGATACCGGCCTGCAGAAGGCAATACGCGAGAAGATCGGGGAAGGCACCAGCGTCGTCGTCCTGGATGCCCGCAGCGGGGAGGTGCTGGCCATGGCCTCCCAGCCTTCCTTCGACCCGAACCTGTTCAATGCCGGCATCTCCGCCCAGCAATGGCGGGAATGGACCCGCAACCGCGCCACGCCGCTGATCAACAAGGCGACCAACGGCCTCTACGCGCCCGGCAGCACCTTCAAGATGATCGTAGGGCTGGCGGCGCTGGAGGCGCGGGTGGCGACGCCGGGCGACCGCATCTTCTGCCCCGGCCACATGGATCTCGGCGACACGCGCTTCCACTGCTGGCAGCGGCGCGGGCATGGGAACCTGGATCTGCGCGGCGCCCTCAAGCACTCCTGCGACGTGTATTTCTACGAGATGGCGAAGCGGGTCGGGATCGACCGCATCGCCGCCATGGCGAACCGCTTCGGCCTGGGGGTGGATCTGGAGATCGAGCTGCCCGGCGCGAAGCGCGGCCTGGTGCCGACGCGGGCCTGGCGGCAGGCCCAGGGCAAGCCATGGAACCTTGGGGATACGGTGGTGCACGGCATCGGCCAGGGCTTCTACCAGCTCACCCCCTTGCAGCTTGCCACCATGACGGCGCGGCTGGCGACCGGGCGGGCGGTGCAACCGCATCTGACGCGCAGCATCGGCGGCCGGCCGGTCCGGGGCGGGCGGGCGGAGGACTGGCCTGCCCTCGGCATCCCGGAGAGGGATCTGCGCCTGGTGCGGGAAGGGATGTGGGCCGTGGTGAATGAGGAGGGCGGCACCGCCCGGTCCAGCCGCCTGCCGGCGCAGTTCGGGGTGATGGCCGGCAAGACCGGCTCCGTCCAGGTGCGGCGGGTCAGCCGGGAGCAGCGCGAGCGCGGCTTCAAGGTGGAGAGCCTGCCGCGCGAGTGGCGCCCGCATGCGCTGTTCGTCGCCTATGCGCCCTATGACAACCCGCTCTATGCCTGCAGCGTGGTGGTGGAGCATGGCATGAGCGGCGCCGGTGCCGCGGCGCCGCTGGCCCGCGACGTGCTGGTCGAGACCTTCACCCGCCTCCGCACGGCGCCAGCCCCTGCCGGCTCGCGCGTGGCGGAGGTCCAGGGGCCGCCCCGTCCGTGAGCGAGGTGTTCGAGCGCCGGCTGCTCACCCGCGACCGCGGCGGCACACTGCTGCGGAAGCTGTGGCGGATCCCCTGGAGCTTCGTGCTGCTGCTCTGCGCCCTGGCGGCGGTGGGCTATGTCGCGCTCTATTCGGCCGGCGGTGGGGCGCCGGAGCCCTATGCCGCGAAGCACGCCCTGCGCTTCGCCTTCGGCCTGGTGTTGATGCTGTCCGTCGCGCTGGTCGATATCCGCCTGATCGCGCGCCTTGCCTGGGTGGCCTATGCCGGCGGGCTGGCGCTCCTGGTGCTGGTGCTGCTGCATGGCAATGTGGGCAAGGGTGCGCAGCGCTGGATCGATATCGGCCCGCTGCAATTGCAGCCTTCCGAGCTGATGAAAATCCTGCTGGTGCTGGCGCTGGCCGCCTGGTTCCACCGGGCGAGCTGGAAACGGGTGGGGAATCCGCTGTTCCTGATCCCGCCGGCGCTGCTGGTGCTGGCGCCAATGGGGTTGATCCTGAAGCAGCCCAATCTGGGGACGGCGCTGATCACCGGCATGGTGGGGGCCGCGGTCTTCTTCGCCGCCGGTGTCCGCCTATGGAAATTCGCCCTGGTGCTGGGTGCGGCCGGCGTGGCGGCGCCGATCGCCTATGAGCATCTGCATGACTACCAGAGGGCCCGGATTACCACCTTTCTGGACCCGGAGAGCGACCCTCTGGGCGCCGGTTACAACATCATTCAGAGCAAGATCGCGCTGGGCTCCGGCGGGATCTGGGGGAAGGGCTTCTTGCAGGGCACCCAGGGGCATCTGAATTTCCTGCCGGAGAAGCAGACGGACTTCATCTTCACCATGCTGGCCGAGGAATTTGGCTTGGTGGGCGCCCTGTCCGTGCTGGGGCTGCTGCTGCTGGTGGTGGGCTTCTGCTACCTGGTAGCGTTACGCTGCCGGCATCAATTCGGGCGGCTGCTGGCGGTCGGGCTGGGAACCAACTTCTTCCTCTATGTTTTCGTGAATGTGGCGATGGTGACCGGGTCCATCCCGGTGGGTGGCGTGCCCTTGCCGCTGATCTCCCATGGCGGCTCGGCCATGCTGACGACCATGCTGGGCTTCGGGCTGCTGCTCTCGGTCTTCGTCCACCGGGATGCCGAATTCGGCCCGGTCCGGGATTGAGGGGCCGGAATTCGCTCTTTGGGGCTGGACAAAGCCGTAGCGGGCGCTATTTAGCGCCCTCCGAAGCCGGATGGCTGCCGGCGGGCGCATAGCTCAGTTGGTAGAGCAGCTGACTCTTAATCAGCGGGTCCAAGGTTCGAGTCCTTGTGCGCCCACCATTTTCCTCGAAGAGCCCCGTCGAAAGGCGGGGCTCTTCGCGTTTCGGTGTCCTGTCGCAATCCCTCTCGACGGGTCTGGACTGAACGGCGGTTCCGCTCGCTCCCCGTGATTTCTGGCCGGTAAAGGGGCGGGCGTCACGCCGGCTTGGCCCAGGCATTTTCGTTCGGAATACAAATCTGTAACGTAGTGGCAATTCTTTGGGGGCATGGTCCGTGCGGCGCCGCGCCACCAAGGGCAACTCCGGTCTGGGACACGGCATGGAAACGCTGTTTCGTACTGCATCGGCCGATCAGAGCTGCGTCGAGAGCGCCACGACGGCGATGCTCATCGGCACCGGCATCGCCGTGCTGGTGCTTCTGGGCGCGGCCGGCTTCACATGGTGGCTCATTCGTCAGCAGCCGAACAGGGCACGGCAGATGCGTGCCCTCATCCCGGCCTTCGGCGCGGCAGGCGTCCTGACGCTCGGCCCGATCCTGTTCTTCTCGGTCATGGGCATGACCACGCACCGCATTTCCGTCGAGGACCAGGCACTCGTGTTCGAAGGATGCGACGGGTTCACGCCGTTTTCCGAACGGATCGCCTTTGCCGAGATAGACCACATGTCCCATCAGTCGCGGCGGACCGGCAATCGGTCCAGCCGGGTGGTCGATGAACTCGTCATCAGGATCAAAGGCCGGGACGAGAGCCGTACCATCCCGCTCTCCACCGATCCGGAGGTGCTGAACCACGCACTGCTGGCGCGCGTCATGCCTCGCCAGGCGCTTGACGATTATCGCGACTCGCTGGCCCGCCGCGGCGTCACGATCCCACCGGGCCTGGCCGCCCCCTAGGCGCCGCTGCCGCCGGCGGCGCCGTCGCAGCGGGCTGGCCGCGAGCGCCGACATGACTTTGGGAGCGCCCGCGGGGAAGGCGGGGCATGATCCGAAGGGACCGGAGGAGCCACCGCCCCCTTCCGGGCAGGTTCAGCGCACGCGCGGCAGTTCGTCGAAGGTGTGGAAGGGCGGCGGGCTGCTCACCTGCCATTCCAGCGTGGTCGCACCCTCGCCCCACTGGTTCGCCGGCACGTGCTCCTTGCTGGTGAAGGTGCGATAGCAGACATAGAGGAAGACCAGGAAGGACGCTGCGCCGATATAGGCGCCGATGGAGGAGACGAAATTCCACGGTGCATAGGCGTCCGGATAGTCCGGGTAGCGGCGGGGCATGCCCTGCGCGCCCAGGAAGTGCTGCGGGAAGAAGGTGAGGTTCACGCCGATGAAGCTCATCCAGAAATGCACCTTCCCCCAGAATTCGGGGTAGGGCCGGCCACTCATCTTGCCGATCCAGTAGTAGAAGCCGGCGAAGATGCCGAAGACGGAGCCCAGGCTGAGCACATAGTGGAAGTGCGCGATCACGTAGTAGGTGTTGTGCAGGACTGTATCCACGCCGGCATTGGCCAGCTTCACGCCGGTCACGCCGCCCATGGTGAAGACGAAGATGAAGCCGGTCGCCCAGAGCATCGGCACCCGGAACTGGATGGAGCCGCCCCACATGGTGGCAATCCAGCTGAAGATCTTGATGCCTGTCGGCACGGCGATGACCATGG
>CALGVL010000058.1 GCA_937930165.1 uncultured Acetobacteraceae bacterium | reverse complement strand
TGCAACCCTTCGGCCAGGAAGCGGTCCAGCCGCTCCCGCACCTGGTCCGGCAGATGCGCCTCCGCGAAGCCCACCGTGTCGAAGCCTAGGCGGAGCGCCTCCGCCCGGATCTCCTCTTTGGTGTCAGCCACGTCCACGATAGGGCTGCACCTCCTGCGGCGGGATCCACACCCCTGCTGGTGGCTCGCCGCTCTGGAAGAAGACGTCGATCGGGATGCCGCCGCGCGGATACCAGTAGCCGCCGATGCGCAGCCAGACCGGCGCAAGCTCCGCGATCAGCCGCCGCGCGATCGCGACGGTGCAGGACTCATGGAAGGCCCCGTGATTGCGGAAGGCGGAGAGGTAGAGCTTCAGCGACTTGCTCTCCACCAGCCATTCCGCCGGCACGTAGTCGATCACCAGATGCGCGAAATCCGGCTGTCCGGTCAGCGGGCAGAGGCTGGTGAATTCCGGCGCGGTGAAACGCACGCAGTAGCGCAGGCCCGGATGCGGGTTGGGCACGCGCTCCAGTACCGCCTTCTCCGGGCTTTCCGGCAGGCCGGCAGGGCGGCCCAGCAGGGTCAGGCCGGACACATCTGTCTTTGCTTCGCCGCTCATAATGCTTCCTCGCGGTCCTCGGTCAGGCTGTCCGCCGCCGCATCCCCCGGCTGCGCATCGCCCATTTTCCAGCCCGCCTCCAGCGCGGCGGCATGCTCCTCGAACCGTCCAGCCAATATGGCTCCGCGCAGCCCCCGCATCAGGTCTTGGTAGTACTGGATGTTGTGCCAGGTCAGCAGCATCGGCCCGAGCATCTCCTCCGCCTTGAACAGGTGGTGGAGATAGGCACGGGAATGCCGTGCGCAGGCCGGGCAGCCGCAGGCCGGGTCCAGCGGCCGGGGATCCTCCGCATGTTTCGCGTTGCGGATGTTCAGCACACCCCGGCTGGTATAGGCCCGGCCGGTGCGGCCGGAGCGCGTCGGGATCACGCAGTCGAACATGTCAATCCCGCGCCGGACGCCGCCGACCAGGTCCTGCGGCGTCCCCACCCCCATCAGGTAGCGCGGCCGGTCCTGCGGCAGCAGCGGCACGGTGCAATCCAGCACCGCGAACATCGCCTCCTGCCCTTCGCCCACCGCCAGGCCGCCCACCGCATAGCCCTCAAAGCCGATCGAGGTCAGCGTCGCCACGCTCTCCGCCCGCAGTTCCGGATAGACGCTGCCCTGGACGATGCCGAACAGCCCGTAGCCCTCGCGCGGCCGGAAGGCATCTCGGCACCGCTTGGCCCAGCGCATGGAAAGGCGCATGGACACTGCCGCCTGCTCCTCCGTTGCCGGGAAGGGCGTGCACTCATCCAGGCACATGGTGACGTCGGCGCCCAGCAGGTGCTGGATCTCCACGCTCCGCTCCGGCGTCAGCCGGTGCTTCGAGCCATCCACATGGCTGCGGAAGGTGACGCCGTCCTCATCCATCTGCCGCAGCTCGGCCAGGCTCATCACCTGATAGCCGCCGGAATCCGTCAGGATCGGCCCGTGCCAGTCCATCAGCCTGTGCAGCCCGCCGAGCCGCGCCACGCGCTCCGCCCCCGGCCGCAGCATGAGGTGATAGGTGTTCCCCAGCACCATCCTTGCCCCGGTCGAGCGCACCGCATCCGCGGTCATCGCCTTCACCGTGCCGGCGGTGCCGACGGGCATGAAGACCGGCGTCTCCACCTCCCCATGCGCCGTGTGCAGCATCCCGGCGCGCGCGGCGCCGTCGCGCCCTGCCTCGGTCCAGCGCAAGGTCATGCCACGGCCTCCGGCGCGGGGAAGAGCAGGCTGGCATCGCCATAGCTGTAGAAGCGATAGCCCTCGGCAACGGCATGGCGGTAGGCGGCCTGCATCCGCTCCGTGCCGCTGAAGGCGCAGACCAGCATGAACAGCGTGCTTTTCGGCAGGTGGAAATTGGTCATCAGCGCATCGGCTGCGCGGAAGCGATGCCCCGGCAGCAGGAAGATGTCGGTCAATCCGCGGAAGGCGCGCACCGGCCGCTGCCGGTCCTCCACGCCTTGCGCCGCCGTCTCCAGCAGTCGCAGCGCCGTGGTGCCGATGGCGATGATGCGCCGCCCCGCCATCCGCGCCGCGTTGATCGCCCCCGCCGCCTCCTCCGTCACCTCGCCCCATTCGGCATGCAGCCGATGGGCGCGCGGATCCTCGCCGCGCAGTGGCAGGAAGGTGCCGGCGCCGACATGCAGGGTCACGGTGGCACGCCGTACCCCACGCGCCTCCAGCGCTGCCAGGAGCCGGTCGGTGAAGTGCAGGCTGGCGGTGGGCGCGGCGACGGCGCCGGGCCGGCGCGCGAAGATCGTCTGGTAGTCCTCCCGGTCCTCCGGCCGCGGTCCCTCGGGCCGGGCGATATAGGGGGGGAGGGGGACCTCCCCGGCCCGTTCCAGCGCCGCCGCCAGCGCTGCCGGGTCCGGCCCGAAATCGAGCCGCACGGTCCCATCCGCCTGCCGCTCCACCACCCGCGCGGCAAGATCCGGCGCCCCCTCGATCGCGATGCTGTCGCCTGGCCGCAGCCGGCGGGCATTGCGCACCAGCGCCTGCCAGATGCCGCCATCCTCCGCCCGGTTCAGCAGGATCTCCAGCGCCGCCTCGCCGCGCCGCGCCCGCAGCCGGGCCGGGATCACCCGCGTGTCGTTCACCACCATCACATCGCCCGGCTCGAACAGCTCGGGCAGGTCGCGCGCCGTGCGGTCCTCCAGCCCCTCCGGCCGGACCACCAGCAGACGCGCGGCATCGCGCGGCCGGGCTGGCTGCTGCGCGATCAGCCCTTCCGGCAGATCGAAGTCGAAATCGCCCGTCCGCAGGGCGGGCAGGGAGGCGGGGGCAGGGGGGGTGAACACGCGGAGGGCGGTAGCCTGCCGGCCCCCCGAACGCAACCCGGCCGGGCTGGCCCTGCCATTGCCGGATCGGCTATGCGCGAACGCGTCGTCCTCGCAAGGATTTGCCGATGCGTCTTCCTGCCCTGCTCGCCCTCCTCACCGGGCTGGTGCTGCCCTGGACCGCCCCGGCCCAGCCTTTCACCTTCGCGGCTTTCGGCGACATGCCCTACTGCAACCCCCGCGATCCGGCAGGCTGCCATGACGAACTTGCCTGGGTCGAGGCGCTGGTTGAGACCATCAACGCCGCCCGCCCGGCCTTCACCATCTTCCTGGGCGACACCAAGGGCGGCGGCGAAAGCTGCTCGGACGCAATCATCCTGGACCGCACCGAGGCCTGGTTCAGCCGCATCGCCGGCGCGCTGATCTACACCCCGGGCGACAATGAATGGACCGATTGCTGGCAGACCCGTGCCGGCAGCTTCGACCCGCTGGAGCGGCTGCAGGCCCTGCGCGAACGCTTCTTCGCCCTGCCGCGCAGCCTCGGCCGCGCCCCGCTGCCGCTTACCCGCCAGGCAGATGCCGACCCTGCGCACCGCCTCTACACTGAGAATGCGCGGTGGGAGCGCAACGGCGTGCTCTTCGCCACCATCCATGTCCCAGGCTCCGACAACAACCGGCCGATGGTGCAGAGCGGCGAGGTCCCACCCGGCTCGCCCCGCGAATACCCCGCCCGCAATCAGGCCAATCTGGCCTGGATCGCCGAGGCCTTCGCCCTGGCCGAGCGCGCCGGCCACCGCGCCCTGGTCTTCGCCTTCCAGGCCGACCTCTACTACCGCGACCGCTGCGGTCGCGGTACGGTCGAGGGCCATCAGGATACCCGCCGCGCCCTGGCCGAGGGCGCGCAGCGCTTCGGCCGCCCGGTCCTGCTGGTGCATGGCGACAGCCATTTCTACCTTCTGGACAAGCCCGTGCCGGATGTGCCGAACCTGACCCGCCTGATGGTGCCCGGCGCGCAGGACATTCGGGCGGTGCTGGTCACCGCCGATCCCGCCGCGCCGGAGCCCTTCCGCTTCGCGCTGATCGGCCAGGCGGACCGCCCCGCGCGGGCCGGCTGCTAGCCTTCCTCGATGGCGTCCACCCGGTCCGGATAGAAGGCCAGATACCCGGCAATCTGCGCTACGGCGGGGGAGGGGGGCTCATAGCTCCAGGCAGCATTCTCC
>CALGVL010000057.1 GCA_937930165.1 uncultured Acetobacteraceae bacterium | reverse complement strand
TGGTGGGGGATGGGCCGCGGGCCGCCCGCTTCCTCGCGGCGATGCAGGCCCGCCCCGACCGCAGCCTGACCCTGCTCGGCCTGGTCGACGACCGGGATCACGGCGCCGGCAGGAACGGACGCGGCGCTGCCGGGCTGCCGCTGCTCGGTTCGCTCGACACGCTGTGCGGCATGATCCGGCGGGGCGAGGTCGATCAGGTGATCCTGACCGTGCCCTGGGCCTCGGAAGCGCGGCTCCGGCGGCTCCTGGCGCTGCTGACCGACTATCCGGTGGATGTGCGGCTCGCCCCCGACCTCGCCGCCTATCGCCATTCCCGGCAGACCGCGCCGGAGGCGGGAGGGCTGCGCCTGCTCCGCCTGGCGGACCGGCCGATGCGGGGCTGGGCGGGCTTCGTGAAGACCGTGGAGGACTATGTCCTCGCCCTGGCGGCGCTGGCCATTGCGGCAGTGCCCATGGCCCTGATCGCGCTGGCCATCCGCCTCGACAGCCCCGGCCCGGTGCTGTTCCGCCAGCGGCGCACCGGCTTCAACAACCGCGATTTCTACGTCTTCAAGTTCCGCACTATGTACCACGAGCACACCGACCACGATGTGCAGCGCCAGGTCATGGAAGGCGACCCGCGGGTGACGCCGGTCGGCGCCATCCTGCGGCGGACCTCGCTCGACGAGCTGCCGCAGATCTTCAACGTGCTGCGCGGGGAGATGTCCTTCATCGGCCCGCGCCCGCATGCCCCCGGCACCCGTGCCGGCGGCAAGCTGTTCGAGGAAGTGGTGGATCGCTACGCCGCGCGGCACCGGGTAAAGCCCGGCCTGACCGGCCTCGCCCAGGTGCGCGGCTGGCGCGGCCCGACGGAGACGGAGGAGAAGCTCATCCGTCGTGTCGAGAGCGATCTGGAATATATCGAGAACTGGTCGCCCTGGCTTGACTTCGTGATCCTCGTGCGGACGCTGCTGGCGGTCGCCCGCATGCGGAACGCCTGCTGATCCGAGCGCACCGCGTCCTAGACCGGCCGGAGAGACTGCCGATGTCCGACACCTTTGCCCCGGCCCGCCCGGCCACCTCCCCTGCGCCCGGCGCCCCGCCCGCGCCCGGCCCGGCCCGGCCGCGGATCGCCGTGCTGATCCCCTGCTACAATGAGGAAGTGGCAATCCCCCGCGTGGTCGGTGCCTTCCGCGCCGCGCTGCCCGGCGCCACCATCTATGTCTACGACAACAACTCCCGCGACCGGACGCGGGAGGTGGCGGCCGCGGCCGGCGCCGTGGTGCGGACCGAGCCGCTGCAGGGCAAGGGCCATGTCGTGCGGCGGATGTTCGCCGACATCGAGGCCGATGTGTACCTGCTGGTGGACGGCGACGACACTTATGATGCCGCCGCCGCGCCGGAACTGGTGCGGCTGCTGCTGGAGCAGAAGCTGGACATGGTGACCGGCGTGCGCGTCACCGACGCGGCCGCTGCCTACCGGCCCGGCCACCGCTTCGGCAATGCGCTGCTGACGGGGATGGTGCGTCGGATCTTCGGCAACCGCATCAGCGACATGCTGTCCGGCTACCGCGCCTTCTCCCGCCGCTTCGTGAAGAGCTTCCCGGCCCTGGCCGAGGGCTTCGAGACCGAGACCGAATTCACCGTCCACGCCCTTGAGCTCAGGCTGCCGGTGGGCGAGGTGCCGACCCTCTACAAGGAGCGCCCGCAGGGCTCGGTCAGCAAGCTGCGCACCTACAGCGACGGCTTCCGCATCCTGCGCACCATCCTGCTGCTGGTGCAGCGGGAGCGGCCGCTGGCCTTCTTCAGCGCCGCAGGGGCGGTGCTGCTGCTGCTCGGCATCGGCCTCTCCGTGCCGGTGGTGCTGGAGTTCCTGCGCACCGGCCTGGTGCCGAGGCTGCCGACGGCAGTGCTCTCGACCGGGCTGGTGCTGCTCTCCTTCCTCTCCTTCGTCTGCGGCCTGATCCTGGACACGGTGACCCGTGGCCGGATGGAGGCGAAGCGGATTGCCTATCTCTCCGTACCCGGCCCGGATTTCGATCCGCGCTCGGTGGAGGGCGAGCCGGAGGTATGAGCCTGCCTGCCTATCCGCCACCGCGGCACATCGCCGGCGCGGCGGCTCCCCTGGCGCGCGGCTATGATGCGGATGTGATCATCCTCTCGCTCGATCGCGCCGAGGACACGGCCGCCGCCATCGCCTCTGCCCGGGCGCAGACGGGGGTGGCGAAGCATGTCTGGATCGCCGACCAGGGCAGCCGGCCGGAGAACCTGGCGGCGCTGGCCCGCGTGGTCGAGGGCACGACGGATGCGACCCTGGTGCAGCTCGACCGCAATTGGGGGGTGGCGGGCGGGCGCAACCGCGCTACCGCCCTCGGCAGCGGCCGCGTGGTCTTCGCCCTGGACAACGATGCCGAATTCGCCACGCCCGGCACCTTGGCCCAGGCCGTGCGGGCGCTGGAGGCGGAGCCCGACCTCGCCGCCATCGCCTGCCGCATCCTGGTGCATGCGACGGGGGAGGAGGACCTTTCCTCCTGGGGCTATCCCGCCTCCCTGCTGCCACGGGCGGCGGAGAGCTTCGACACCGTCACCTTCGTCGGCGCCGGCCACGCCATCCGCCGCGCCGATTTCGCGGCGGCCGGCGGCTATGACGACGCGCTGTTCTTCTGCTGGGAGGAGTTCGACTTCGCACTCCGCGCCATCAATCTCGGCCGCCGCATCCGCTACCGCGGCGACATCGCGGTGCTGCACAAGGTCAGCGGGGAGCGGCGCTTCGCCTGGTCCGGCACGCGCTGGTTCCACTTCGTGCGAAACCGCCTCTACATCGCCATGAAGTACGGCACCCCGCCCGCCGCGCTGCTGCCGCGCTTCCTGGCCTATCAGGTGAAAGGCGCCCGTAACCGGGTGCTGTGGCAGGGCCTGCGGGCCGGGCCGGCGGCGATCCGCCTCGCCCGAGCCTTCCGGCCACCGCCGGGGCAGGAGGCGCTGTACCGGCTCTCCCCGGCGGCACGGGACTACCTGGCGCGCAACGACCGGGCGCATCGCGGCGGCCTGCTGCGGCGCGCCCGGGCCGAGATCCTGGCAGCCCTGCCCGCCCTGCCGGCGCGCCCGGCCTCGGGCTGAGCCGGCCGCGATGACCGGAGGGCCGTCAGGCCGCGGGTGGCTGGCGGCGGTGCCGCAAACCGGCGCCGCCGGATGAGGGCCATTCTCCGGCATCCCGGTCAGCCCGCGCGGCGCTGCCTCGCCTCCTGCCAAAGCAGGCGC
>CALGVL010000056.1 GCA_937930165.1 uncultured Acetobacteraceae bacterium | reverse complement strand
CCAATCTCTGCTCCGAGATCACCCTGCCGACCGGCAAGGACCAGCACGGGCGGGAGCGGACGGCGGTGTGCTGCCTCTCCTCCCTCAACCTGGAAAAGTGGTTCGAGTGGAAAGACGACCCGCGCTTCATCCCGGACGTGATGCGCTTCCTCGACAACGTGCTGCAGGGCTTCATCGACAGCGCGCCGGATACCATGGCGAAGGCCAAGTACAGCGCGATGCGGGAGCGGAGCGTGGGCCTCGGCGTCATGGGCTTCCACAGCTTCCTGCAATCCCAGAACGTGCCCTTCGAGAGCGTCATCGCCAAGGTCTGGAACAAGCGGATGTTCAAGCACATCCGCGAGCAGGCCGACCTGGCCAGCCGCCAGCTTGCCGAGGAGCGTGGCCCCTGCCCGGATGCCGCCGAATACGGCTTCATGGAGCGCTTCTCGAACAAGATGGCGATCGCGCCGACCGCCAGCATCAGCATCATCTGCGGTGGCGCCAGCCCGGGCATCGAGCCGGTGGCAGCGAATGTCTACAATCATAAGACGCTGTCCGGCAGCTACATCGTCCGCAACCCCTATCTGAAGCGGGTGCTGGCGAAGTACGGGCGGGATGATGACGAGACCTGGACCAGCATCACCGTCAACAAGGGCAGCGTGCAGCATCTGGACTTCCTGACGGAACAGGAGAAGGCTACCTTCAAGACCGCCTTCGAGCTGGACCAGCGCTGGGTGGTGGAGCACGCGGCCGACCGCGCGCCCTTCATCTGCCAAAGCCAGTCGGTGAACCTGTTCCTGCCGGCCAATGTGCACAAGCGTGATCTGCACCAGATCCACATGATGGCCTGGAAGAAGGGCGTGAAGTCGCTCTACTACTGCCGCAGCCTGTCCATCCAGCGCGCCGACACCATCAGCGAGAAGGTGATAGGGCAGGGCGACGTGATGGCGGCGCATGCGCCGACCGCGGCGGACGCACCGCTGCCGCTGGCGGCGCAGGGTAGCCAGAACGTGACGAATTACGAGGAGTGCCTGGCCTGCCAGTGACGGCCGGCCGGCACGACTTCCCTACAGCAGCATTCAATGGCGGGTATCATGGCCGACGGTAACCATTCGCGCGACGAACATCCCGTGCGCTTCGACCTGCTGACCGCCAATCCGGTCTACAAGCCCTTCCGCTATCCTTGGGCCTATGATGCCTGGCTGACGCAGCAGCGCGTCCACTGGCTGCCGGAGGAAGTGCCGCTCGCCGACGATGTGAAGGACTGGCAGAAGAACCTGACCCCCGCCGAGCGGAACCTGCTGACGCAGATCTTCCGCTTCTTCACCCAGGCGGATGTCGAGGTGAACAACTGCTACATGAAGCAGTACGCCCAGGTGTTCAAACCGACCGAGGTGCTGATGATGCTCTCGGCCTTCTCGAACATCGAGACCGTGCACATCGCCGCCTATTCCCACCTGCTCGACACGGTGGGGATGCCAGAGATCGAGTACACCGCTTTCCTCAAATACAAGGAGATGAAGGACAAATACGACTACATGCAGTCCTTCTCGGTGGACTCGAAGCCCGAGATCGCCAAGACGCTGGCTGCCTTCGGCGCCTTCACCGAGGGGCTGCAGCTCTTCGCCTCCTTCGCCATACTCATGAACTTCCCACGCTTCAACAAGATGAAGGGGATGGGCCAGATCATCTCCTGGTCGGTGCGGGACGAGACGCTGCACTGCCTCTCCATCATCCGGCTCTTCCGCACCTTCGTGCAGGAGAATCCGGAGATCTGGACGGAGGAGCTGAGGCGCGAGATTTACCTGATCTGCGCCACCATCGTGGAGCATGAGGACGCCTTCATCGATCTCGCCTTCGAACTGGGCGGCGTGCAGGGCCTGGATGCGCCGCAGACCAAGCAGTACATCCGCTTCATCGCGGACCGGCGCCTGCAGCAGCTCGGCCTGCAGCCGCTCTACAACATCGATAAGAACCCGCTGCCCTGGCTCGACGAGATGCTGAACGCCATCGAGCACACCAATTTCTTCGAGAACCGGGCGACCGAATATTCCAAGGCAAGCACCTCCGGTACCTGGGAGGAGGCCTTCGCGGACAGCACCTTCTCTTCCCCGCAGCCGGCGGGCGAGATTCTGGAGCAGCCGCCGCGGCACTGACCCGTTCGCGCAATGCGGCGGCGCGGGCGATCCAGATCTGTCCGCTGCGGCCCGGGCCCGGAGCCTGCTCTGGCAGGTTCCGGCCTTCACGGCTATCTATTGGCGCATGTTGCGGATCGTCCGTCTCCTCGTGCTTTTTCTCATCCTCCTGCTCGGCGGGGTCTGGGCCTATGCCTGGGCCACGCGGGCGCCGGGGGAGGGGTTGGCGGAAGCCTTCGCTGGCAGGCTCGGTCAATTCTTCGGGGGGGCGCAGATGCCGGTTCCTTCCGCCGGCGGCATCCAGCTTCCCCAGGGCGTCACGCTTGGCGGCCCCTTCAACCTGACCGACCAGACCGGTCGTACCGTGACCGAAAAGGATTATGCTGGCCGCTGGATGCTGATCTATTTCGGCTACACCTTCTGCCCGGATGTCTGCCCGACCGAACTCGGCACCATGGCCGCCGCGCTGGATACCATGGGCACGGCCGGGGAGCAGGTGGTGCCGGTCTTCATCTCGGTCGATCCGCAGCGGGACACGCCGGACCAGCTGGCCGACTATGTCGGCCGCTTCCATCCGCGCATGCAGGGCCTGACCGGAACTCCGGAACAGGTGGCGGAGGTGGCGCGGCGCTATCGCGTCTACTACGCCAAGGTGCAGCGGCCGGAGATGACGGATTACCTGATGGACCACTCCAGCTTCATCTATCTGGTCGGGCCCGATTCGCGTGTCCGGGCGCTGTTCCGGCCGGAGATGCGGCCCGAGGATATCGCCGCCGCGATTTCGGCCCAGCTTGGAACGGCGCGGCGCGGCACGAGCTGAGCGGTGGGGCTGCTGCCGTATTGCCGCAAGATTTGATAACCTACGACTCCGGTATGCCGGGCATGGCGCACCGCTGTCACTTTGGGGGCTGGCATGGTGGATGACGACAGGGGGCAGGATGAGCCGCGCGATGCGGGGCGAGGCGCTGCCAGTGCGCCGCGGCACAGTCGTCGCCTTTCCGACAAGATCCTGATAGCCTTCCACCACGCTTGTGACCAGGGTGATTACGAGGTGGCGGAGCAATTGCTGCGGATCCTGGAAATGATGCTGACGCGCCGCCCGGTCTCCCCCGATACCAACCGCCGCCGGAACATGGAGAGCCTGGTGGCGGCGCATGAGCGGCTCTGGCACCTGCGCCACCCGGAAACCGGAGACCGCTGACCAGGACGGTCAGGCGGCTGTCCCCGGCAGCGGGGCCGCATCGCGTAGGACCGAATCGGCCGCCGGGGTGAAGCCGCCGGCAGCCGTATGCAGGACCAGCCCCGGCTCGATCCGGGCCGGGCTACGGCTGTTCCGTCGCGCTTGCAGCAGGACCCGCTTCGCTGGCTGTTCCGCCCTCGGCCAGAAGGGCAGCAGGCACGTCCCTCCGCAGCCGGCGCTGGCCAGGGCCGCCATTCCCGCATCCAGCCGCGCGGCCGGCAGGATCAGCGTCAGGCTCCCGCGCGGCCGCAGC
>CALGVL010000055.1 GCA_937930165.1 uncultured Acetobacteraceae bacterium | reverse complement strand
AAGAACTTCCGGCGATCCGCCGCTTTCTGGGGGACCGTGGGCCGCCATGGCGGGCGGCAATGGAGGGACCGGGCCCGATGCATGTGCTGCTGATCGAGGATGACGCACTGATGCGGCAGCTGCTCTCGGAAATGCTTGCCGAGGACGGAATCGAGGTAGACGGGCTGGCCAATGCCGAGGATGCGCTGATCCTGCTCGGCGCCGGCCAGGTCCCGGATGTGCTGGTGACCGATGTCGATCTCGGCCCGGGCCTCAGCGGGCTGGACCTGGCCGCCATTGCACGGGAACGGCACCCGGACCTCGAACTCGTGTTCATCAGCGGCATGCCGCTCCCCGACGATGCCGTGCCACGGGCCAGGCATGAGCGCTTCCTGCAGAAGCCCTTCGCGCCCGCCGCCCTGGCCGATGCGATCCGCAGCGCCGCCGCGGATGCCATGCAGAGGGGCGGGGTGCATCCCGCGCCGGCGCCGACGGGCCCGCCCGGCCCCAGGAACTGACGGCCGGTGCTCCCCGTGCCCTACCCCCTGCCCGGACTGCCGGTCTTGCCCGGATTGCCCGGCCGGTTCGCCTCGCGCATCGGCTGGCCCGGTTCGTAATCCGCCTGGTTGCCAGTCCACGCGGCCTCGTTGCTCACCGGAGTCCGCGAGAGGCCGATCCGGTTGAGCTTGGGGCCGCCGCCTTGCCCGGGTCGCCATCCGCGCCGGGCCTTTCTATTCTCCCTCCGTCAAGAGAAGGGGGAACAGCATGGGCCGGACCGCCACCGGGCCGCTGAAAGGAATTCGCGTCCTCGATCTGACCGCCGTGGTGCTCGGCCCCTACGCCACCCAGACCCTGGGGGACTGGGGCGCGGAGGTCATCAAGGTGGAGCCGCCGCAGGGCGACCTGCTGCGCAATTCCGGCGTCTATCGCAACAAGGGCATGGCCTCGGTCTTCCTCGGCGTGAACCGCAACAAGCGCTCGCTCTGCCTCGATCTCAAGACGCCGGAGGGGGCGGAGGTGCTGCGGCGGCTGATCCCCACCGTGGACGTGCTGGTCAGCAATGTGCGCCCGGCCGGCCTGGCCCGCCTTGGCCTCGGCTACGAGGACTGCGCCCGGCTGAACCCGCGCCTGGTCTATGCCGTGGCGACCGGCTTCGGCCAGGACGGGCCGGACCGCGCCCGCCCCGCCTTCGACGAGATCATCCAGGCCGCCAGCGGCCTCGCCGCCGTGGTGGGAGAGGACGGCCCGCCTGCCTTCGTCCCCAGCCTGGTCGCCGACAAGATCACCGGCATGGCGCTGCTCTCCGCCGTGCTCGCCGCCCTGCTGCACCGCGAGCGCAGCGGCGAGGGCCAGTATGTCGAGGTGCCGATGCTGGAAACGCTGACCGCCTTCGTCAGCGTCGAGCATCTCGGCGGCCTGACCTTCGAGCCACAGCAGGGCGAGGCGGGCTACAAGCGCCTGCGCCACCGCAAGCCGGTGCGGACGGCGGACGGCTACATCACCCTGCTGCCCTATACCGCCGCGCATTGGCGCGCCTTCTTCACCGCCGCCGGGCGGCCGGAGCTGATCGCCGAGCTGCAGGTCGAGGATCCGGTGAAGCGCAACGCCAATATCGACCGGGTCTATGCCGCCATGGCGGAGATCGCCCGCGGCCGCAGCACCGCCGAATGGCTGGCGCTCTGCGACGAGCTGGACATCCCCGCCACCGCCTTCACCCGGCTGGAGGACCTGCCGCGGCACCCGCATCTCAAGGCGGTCGGCATGTTCCAGACCATGGAGCATCCAAGCGAAGGCACGCTCCGCTACGCCCGTCCGGCGACGCGCTTCGCCAAGACGCCGGCCGATGTGCGCCGCCCGATGCCGCGCCTCGGCGAGCATACGGCGGAGGTGCTGCGCGAACTCGGCTATGACGAGGCGGCGATCCAGGATATGGCCGCGCGCAAGACCGTAGTGCTCGGCGGCTGAACCGATGATCCCTCCCCTGTCCTCCCGCATCCGCGCCACCGCGGCGCCACCCATCCCCACGGCCCGTGCCTGGGCGGCGCGCTACGATGGCCGCGCCGGGCCGGCCATCGACCTCACCCAGGCCGTGCCCGGCTATCCGCCGCATGCGAGCCTGCTGGAACGGCTGGCGCAGGAGGCCGGGCGCAGCGCCAGCGCCGGCTATGGCCCGATCGACGGCGATGTCGCGCTGCGGGAGGCGCTGGCCGAAGACCTTGCGCGCAGCTACGGCGCGCCACTCTCCGTCGCGGATGTCGCGATCACCGCCGGCTGCAACCTGGCCTTCACCATGGCAATGACGGTGCTGGCCGGGCAGGGCGATGCGGTGCTGCTGCCCACCCCCTGGTACTTCAACCACCGCATGGCGCTGGAAGCCCTGGGCATTCGCGCCATCCCCCTGCCCTGCCGGGCCGAGGACGGCTTCGTGCCCGATCCGGACCGCGCCGCCACGCTGCTGGCGGAAGGCGCGCGCGCCCTGGTGCTCGTCTCCCCCAACAACCCGACCGGCGCCGTCTATCCCCCCGCCGTCATCGAGCGCTGCCTCGCCCTCTGCCGCAAGCACGGCGCCTGGCTGGTGCTGGACGAGACCTATCGCGACTTCCTCGCCCCCGAGCAGATGCCGCCGCACGCGCTGTTCCGGGATCCGTCCTGGCGCGACAGCCTCGTCCATCTCTACTCCTTCTCGAAAGCCTATTGCGTGCCGGGCCATCGCGTCGGCGCAATCATCGCCGGCCCCGCCTTCCGGGCGGAGCTGATGAAGGCGCTGGACACCATGCAGATCTGCGCCCCGCGCGCCGCCCAGATGGCGCTGGCCTGGGCGGTGCCGGCACTGCGCGACTGGCGCGCGGCGAATCAAGCACTGATGGCGGAACGCGGCGCCGCCTGCCGGCAGGCGGTGGCACAGCTTCCCGGTTGGCGGCTCGACGCGCTCGGCGCTTATTTCGCCTATCTGCGCGTGCCGGAGGACGGGCCCGGCGCCCTGGCCCTGGCGGAGCGCCTGGCGGCGGAGGGCGGCCTGCTCTCCCTGCCCGGCCCCTTCTTCGGCCCCGGCCAGGACCGGCATCTCCGCCTCGCCTTCGCCAATGCCGGGCTCGAGGCAATCACCGAGCTGCCACGCCGCCTCACCCTTTCCGGTCCGGCATAGGTTGTTGTGCCCGCCGCCCGCACAGGCAAGCATGGGCGGCATCGGCAGGAGGAACCCCCATGGCGAAAGCCCGTGACCGTGCCGCGCAATTCTGCGGCCGCTTCGGCCTGCGCGCGCCCATCCTGCAGGCACCGATGGCCGGATCCTGCCCACCGGCCCTTGCCGCCGCCGTGGCCAATGCCGGCGGAATGGGCGGCTTCGGCGCGCTGATGAGCACCCCGCAGGCCATCCGCGACTGGGCCGCCGATTTCCGCAGCCGCAGCAATGGCGGCTTCCAGATCAATCTCTGGATCCCCGACCCGCCGCCCCGCCGCGACCCGGCGCATGAGGCGCGGGTACGGGAGGTGCTCTCCCGCCTCGGCGGAATGGAGATCCCGGATCCCGGCCCCGGCCCCTTCCTCCCGGACTTCGCCCAGCAGTGCGAGGCGATGATCGAGGCCGCCCCGCCCGTCATTTCCTCCATCATGGGCCTTTTCCCGGAGGAGTTCGTCGCGCGGATGAAGTCCCGCGGCATCGCCTGGTTCGCCAATGCGACCACCGTGGCTGAGGCCCGCGCCGCCGAGGCTGCCGGCGCCGATGCCGTGGTTGCCCAGGGCGCCGAGGCCGGCGGCCATCGCGGCAGCTTCGAGGACACCGAGGCCGAGCACACGCTGAACGGCCTCTTCGCCCTGCTGCCGCAGGTGGCGGATGCGGTTTCCGTCCCGGTGATCGCCGCGGGCGGCATCATGGACGGACGCGGCATCGCCGCGGCGCTGACGCTCGGCGCCAGCGCGGTGCAGATGGGCACCGCCTTCCTCCGCTGCCCGGAGGCGGCGATCAATCCCGCCTGGGCCGAGGCGCTGGCCCAGGCGAAGCCGGAGGACACGGTGTTGACCCGCGCCTTCTCCGGCCGCCTGGCCCGCGGCATCCGCAACCGGGTGACGGAGGCTTTCGTGAGGGGCGACCCCGCCCCCACCCCCTATCCCATCCAGCGGGCGCTGATGGCGAAGGTCCGGGCGGCGGCCGAGGCGGCGCAGGATGCCTCCCGCATGCAAGTCTGGGCCGGCCAGGGCGCCGCCCTCTCCCGCGCCGAGCCGGCGGATGCGCTAGTCCGCCGCCTCTGGTCGGAGGCGGAGGCGCTGCTGCCCTGACCAGCCCCGCCTTCCGGCGGGGGACATCCAAAGGGAGGCGCGGCGCAAGCGGAACCGGCTCAGGCCGGGGCCCGTTCGGAGGCCGGCACCGCCGGCTCCCGCTCCGTTGCGGTATCGTGCTGGCCTTCCTGCAGCAAGGCCGCCCGTAGGGCGAGACCAGGGCCGGTCGCCCGCCAGACCGTCTCATAGCCAGGCACGACCAGCCGCGTCGCACAGAGCCCCCGGTCCCGCAGCCGGATCAGGGCAGGGAGCATGGAGCGCTCGGCGAACCGCCGCTCGCTGCCATCCTGCGGCAACCAGAGCAGCACGTGCCGTTCCGCCGGACGCAGTTGCGCCGCCATTTCCCTCGGTCCTGGTTCGGCCATGCCCTGCCACCTTCCACCGGCCGACGATGCCAGCCGGCCTGCGCCGTCAGTCCTGTCGCGGCGCCACTCCCCGGCCTGCTGCACCCTGCACCAGCGGGACCGGGGCGGACCGGCACAAGGCCGTGATTACGGCTTGGCGATGATCGGGATCCGCGCCGGCCTCCCATTGGTCCGGCGGCTTGCGCTGCCCTGGCTCAGAGCCAGTTTGAATCTTCGTCGGCGGAGAGCCGGCGGGACACTCAAACAGCCTCTCAGACCGGGTGGCGGCGCTCCCGCAACTGCCGCAGCACCTCCTGCGCCAGCGCCTCGGGGGTGGTGCCCAGGGTGCGGAGCGTAATCTCCGGCGCCTCGGGCGCCTCATAGGGGCTGTCGATGCCGGTGAAATTCGGGATCGCGCCGCTTTTCGCCTTCGCATAGAGCCCCTTCGGGTCGCGGCGCATGCATTCCTCGATCGGGGTGTCGACGAAGATCTCCAGGAACTCGCCAGGCTCCAGCAATTCCCGCACCATCTGCCGCTCCGCCCGGAAGGGCGAGATGAAGGAGCAGAGGACCATCACCCCGGCATCGGCGAAGAGCTTCGCCACCTCGCCGATCCGGCGGATATTCTCCACCCGATCGGCATCGGTGAAGCCGAGGTCGCGGTTCAGCCCGTGCCGGACATTGTCGCCGTCCAGCGTGTAGGTCAGCCGCCCGGCGCGGTGCAGCGCCTGCTCCACCAGCTTGGCGATGGTGGACTTGCCCGAGCCGGAAAGGCCGGTGAACCACAGCACCACCGGCCTCTGCCCGAGCAACGCCGCCCGCGCCGCCTTGTCCACCAGGGTACTCTCATGGTGAATGTTGGTCGCGCGCCGCAGCGGGAAGGCGATCATCCCTGCGCCGGCCGTCCGGTTGGTGAAGCGGTCCACCAGGATGAAGGCGCCGGTCGCCCGGTTCTCCTCATAGGGGTCGAAGGGCACCGGCTGCGCGGTCGAGAGATTGCAGAAGGCGATGCCGTTCAGCTCCACCTGGCGCGCCGGCTGGTGCTCCAGCGTGTTCACGTCGATGCCGTGCTTGATCGCGGTGACCGAGCAGGGCGTCCACAGATTGCCGATGCGCATCAGGTACTGCCGGCCGGGCAGCAGCGCCTCCTCGTCCATCCACAGCAGATGCGCGGCGAACTGGTCGGCGACCGCGGGGCGCGCGGCGGGCGGGCAGAGCAGGTCGCCGCGGGCGATGTCGATCTCGTCGGCGAGGACCAGCGTCACCGCCTCCCCGGCTCCCGCCTCGGGCAGGTCGCCATCGGCGGTGACGATGCGCGTGACCTGGCTGGCCTTGCCGGAGGCCGCCACCACCACCCGGTCGCCGACCGCGACGCGGCCGGAGGCGATGGTGCCGGAGAAGCCTCGGAAATCCAGGCTCGGCCGGTTCACCCATTGGACCGGGAAGCGGAAGGGCCGCGCCGCCGCGTCGCCCTCGACATCCACCGTCTCCAGGTGGCTGACCAGCGTCGTGCCGCGGTACCAGGGCATGTTGCCCGATCGCGTGGTGACATTGTCGCCATAGCGCGCCGAGATCGGGATCGGCACGATGCTCCGGAAGCCGAGCGAGGCAGCGAAGCTCAGGTAGTCGCCGGCGATCCGCTCGAACACCTCCTGGCTGAAGCCGACCAGGTCGATCTTGTTCACCGCGACGACGACATGGCGGATGCCGAGCAGCGAGCAGATGTAGCTGTGCCGCTTGGTCTGGGTCAGCACGCCCTTGCGGGCGTCGATCAGAATGATGGCAAGGTCGGAATTCGAGGCGCCGGTCGCCATGTTGCGGGTGTACTGCTCATGGCCCGGCGTGTCGGCCACGATGAAGCTGCGGCGCGGCGTGTTGAAGAAGCGGTAGGCGACATCGATGGTGATGCCCTGCTGCCGCTCCGCCTCCAGCCCGTCCACCAGCAGGGCGAAGTCGATCTCCTCCCCGGTCGTGCCGTGCCTGCGGCTCTCCTTCTCCAGGGCGGACAGGGTGTCCTCCATGATCTGCTGGCTGTCATGGAGCAGCCGCCCGATCAGCGTGGACTTGCCGTCATCGACCGAGCCGCAGGTGAGGAAGCGCAGCAGGCCGCGGGTGGACTGCTCCACGGCATAGGCGTTGGTGTCCATCAGAAATAGCCCTCGCGCTTCTTCTTCTCCATCGAGGCCTCCTCATCCGTGTCGATGAGGCGGCCCTGGCGCTCGCTGGTGCGGGCGGCACGCATCTCGGCGATGATCTCGGGCAGGGTCTCGGCCCGGCTCTCGACCGCGCCGGAGAGCGGGTAGCAGCCGAGGGTGCGGAAGCGCACCCAGCGCATTTCCGGCTGCTCGCCAGGGTTCAGCGGCAGGCGGTCGTCATCCACCATGATCCAGGTGCCGCTGCGCCGCACCACCGGACGGGGCCTGGCGAAGTAGAGCGGCACCACGGGCAGGTTCTCCGCCAGCACATAGTCCCAGACATCGAATTCGGTCCAGTTGGAGAGCGGGAAGACGCGGATGCTCTCCCCCTGCCGGATGCGGGTGTTGTAGAGGTTCCACAATTCCGGACGCTGGTTGCGCGGATCCCAGCCATGGCCGGCGCTGCGGAAGGAGAAGATGCGCTCCTTGGCGCGGCTCTTCTCCTCGTCGCGCCGGGCGCCGCCGAAGGCCGCATCGAAGCCGTATTTGTCAAGCGCCTGCTTCAGCGCCTCGGTCTTCATCACCTGGGTGTGCAGGGCGGAGCCGGAGGTGATGGGGCTGATCCCGCGCCGCAGCCCTTCCTCATTGACGTGGACGAGGAGGTCGAGGCCGTATTCCCGCGCGATCCGGTCGCGGAATTCGATCATGTCCCGGAACTTCCAGGTCGTGTCCACATGCAGCAGCGGGAAGGGCGGCTTGCCGGGGGCAAACGCCTTCATGGCGAGATGCAGCATCACGCCCGAATCCTTGCCGATGGAGTAGAGCATCACCGGATTGCGGAAGGCAGCCGCGACCTCGCGTATGATGCTGATCGACTCGGCCTCGAGCCGCTTCAGGTGCGGCGACAGTTTCGTGGTCACGGCGGTCGGCATGCGCGGCACCCCGGATCGACCACGGAACGGTTATGCACCTTCTGCCGAAAACCCAATCACAATACCTCAACCTGCCAGGGATTTCCCGGCTCTACACGGAGTTGCGATCAGGCTCCGCCGCCCTCGCGCGGCGACCGGAACGATGACAAGGATTGCGGATGACCTTACCGACGGTTTCGCACCCCGGCGCGCTGGCGCCGCTCGCCTGGCGGCTGGCCGACATCGCCCTCGCCGCCGGCCGGCGGATCATGGAGATCTACGCCACGCCGGGTGCGGTGGAGCAGAAGGCGGATGGCAGCCCGCTGACCGCGGCCGACCTCGCGGCGGAGGAGATCATCGCCACGGGCCTCGCCGCTGGATGCCCCGGCCTGCCGGTCATCTCGGAGGAGGCGACGATCGCCACGGAGGGGCTCGGCTCCCGCGGCGAGTGCTTCGTGCTGGTGGACCCGCTGGATGGCACCAAGGAATTCCTCGGCCGCACCGGCGAGTTCACGGTCAACATCGCCATCGTCGAGGACGGCCGGCCCCGCGCCGGCGTGGTCCATGCCCCGGCGCTCGGAAGGCTCTGGCTCGGGGTCGTCGGCACCGGGGCGGCGCTGGTGGAGGCCGGCCCCCTGCACGGCCGGGCGGAGGCGGCACCACGCCGGCCGATCAGGGTCCGGCCGCGCCCGGAGACGGGAATGGTCGCGGTAGCCAGCCGTTCGCATCCCGATGACGCGACGCGCGACTTCCTGGCCGGGCTGCCGGTCGCCGACAGCCGCTCCATCGGCTCCTCATTGAAATTCTGTCTGGTGGCGGAGGGCCAAGCCGATGTCTATCCCCGCTTCGGCCCGACCATGGAGTGGGACACCGCCGCCGGCCAGGCGGTGCTGGAAGCCGCGGGCGGCCGGGTGGTGACGCTCGAGGGCACGCCGCTGCGCTATGGCAAAGCCGCCAGCGGCTACCGCAACGGTGCCTTCATCGCCTGGGGTGGGTAGATCCGCCCCGGCCCTCCATCGGTTCGCGGCACCGCTCCGGCGGTGAAGCCCGGCCCTGCTCAGGCGCGGCCGTAGGTGTCCTCGATCCGCACGATATCGTCCTCGCCGAGATAGGCGCCGGACTGCACCTCGATCAGGTTCAGCGGGATCATCCCCGGATTCTCCAGCCGGTGCACGCAGCCGAGGGGCAGGTACACGCTCTCGTTCTCCCGCAGCAGGATGCTCTCCCCGTCGCGGTGGACAAGGGCGGTGCCGTTCACCACCACCCAGTGCTCGGCCCGGTGGAAATGCTTCTGCAGGGAGAGCTTCTGGCCAGGCCGGACCTGGATCTTCTTCACCTGGAAGCGCTCGCCCTGGATCAGCCCCTCGTAATGGCCCCAGGGGCGGTAGATGCGGCGGTGCTCCGTCGCCTCCTTGCGGCCGGCGGCGCGCAGGCGCTCCACCAGCGCCTTCACGTCCTGCGCCCGCTCCCGCGGCATCACCAGCACTGCGTCCTCGGTGGTCACCACCACCGTATCCTTCAGCCCAACCACGCCGGTGAGGATGCCCTCGGAGCGCACATAGCACCCCTCCGCCTCCAGCAGCTCGACCGGCCCGGCCGCCACATTGCCGGCCGCGTCCTTGGGCGAGACCTCCCACAGCGCCGCCCAGGAGCCGATATCGGACCAGCCGATCGAGGCCGGGACCACCGCGGCACAGGCGGTCTTCTCCATGACCGCGTAGTCGATGGAGACGGCCGGCGCCGTAGTGAAGGCGGCGGCGCCCAGCCGCACGAAGCCGAGGTCGCGCTGCGCCCCCTCCATCGCGGCGGTCACGGCGCGCAGCACCTCCGGCGCGTAGCGCTCCAGCTCTCCGATCAGGGTCGCGGCGGTGGCCACGAACATGCCGCTGTTCCAGAGATGCCGCCCGCCGGCGACAAAGCCGGCAGCGGTCGCCGCATCCGGCTTCTCGACGAAGCGGCTCACCGCGCGCACGCCGGGCAGGCCGGCGAGTTCCCCGCCCGCCTCAATATAGCCGTAGCCGGTCTCGGGTGTGGTCGGCAGCATGCCGAAGGTGACGATGCGCCCGGACCGCGCCGCGGCCGCAGCGGCGGCCAGGGCCGTCTGCAGGGCCGAAACGTCGGCGATGGCGGAATCGGCGGCCATCAGCCACAGCACCGCCTCCGGGTCCTCCTCCCGCAGCAGCAGCGCCGCGGCGGCAATGGCGGGCGCGCTGTTGCGCCCGACCGGCTCCAGCAGGATCCGCGCCCTCTCGATCCGGGCCTCGCGCAACTGCTCCGCCACCAGGAAACGGTGCGCCTCGTTGCAGACCACCACGGGGGGCGCGAAGCCGGGGCCGAAGGCCCGGGCCGCGGTCTCCTGCAGCATGGTGCGCTCGGACACCAGCGGCCAGAACTGCTTCGGATAGCCCTCACGGGACAGCGGCCAAAGCCGGGTTCCCGTGCCGCCGGACAGAATCACCGGTACGATCGTCACTCGCAGACCCTCGAATATGCGGCCCGATTACACACCAAACCCGGCAGCACGGAAACCCGAGGGCCGGGGCGGGCCCGCCGGCGGCCCCCGGTCAGGCGACCCGCAGGGTGCCCTCGGCGAAGCCGCCGAAACAGTAGCCGGCGCCGCGCACCGTCTTGACGGAATTCTCCTGCCCCGGGCCGAGCTTGCGGCGCAGCCGCAGCACCAGATTGTCCACGGTGCGGTCCTCCGCCCGGAAAGGGCGGCGGAACACAGCCCTGGAGATCGCCTCGCGCCCCACCGTCCGGCCGCGGGCTCCCATCAGCAGCCGCAGCAGTTCGAATTCCGCGGAGGTGAGCGGGCATTCCGACCCATTAGGGCGCAGCAATTGCCGGCGCTGCGGCAGCAGACACCAGCCGCCGTCGGTCAGTGCCGCCGGGTCCTCCTCTGCCGCCGCCGTCCCCCATTCGGCGCGGCGCAGCACGGCGCGGACGCGGGCGAGCAGGAGGCGCAACGACAGCGAACGGTCGGCCATGGCATCGGCCCCGGCCTCCAGCGCCAGGATCTCGCTGATCTCGTCGATCCGGCGGGCGAGCAGGATGCAGGGGACCTGGGACCGTTCGCGGATGCGGCGCAGAATGCCCAGGGCTGCGGCGAATTCGCCGTCGGCGCCGAGCAGAACCATCCGCGGCTGCCGGGACGGAAGTTGGGCGAGGAGCGGCGTGGCGTCCCCATGCCATTCGGTCGGGAGGCCGTGCTCCTGGAAGAAGCCGGCAAGCGTGCGCCCGAAGGCGTGATCGGCGTCGACAATGCCGAGCTCAAATTGTGCCATGCAGCCCTCTCGACGTGCCGAGCCCAGCCGCTGAGCCCGTGGGAGACCCTGGTAGGACTGCGGCGAAGGGATGCTCAACCCACGGCTGTATTGTCACGATGCCGGGCCGGCATGTCACGCCAAAAACCCGTCTCCGCTTTGGTAAAATTTTCGTTAGTACCACGAATTAGAAATAATCCAGCAAGCACCCCGCCTCAGGCGCCGTCGAGCACCGGCACCTCCCCGGCGACAAGAGCATCCACCAGGGCAAGCTGCCGCGGCAGGCAGACCGAACGGAGGTCATAGCGACGCACCACCGTCTCCCGCGCCGCCCGACGCAGCGGCGCCATGGCGGCGGGATCGGACAGGACCCGCACCACGGTCTCGGCCAATTGCTCCGGGGAGAAGAAGTCCACCAGCAGCCCGTTGCGCTCGTGCTCGATCACCTCCTGCACCGGGGCGGTGGCGGAGCCGATGACCAGGCATTCGCAGGCCATGGCCTCCAGCATCGACCAGGAGAGGACGAAGGGATAGGTCAGGTAGACATGCGCCGAGGAGAGGCTGAGCAGGTCCAGCAGCGCGGCATGCGGCACCTTGCCGGTGAAGTGCGTGCGGCTGCGGTCCAGGCGCTCCCCCAGCTCGGCCAGGAGCAGTTCCTTCCAGCTTCCGCCCTCCCGCGGCTTCGAGCCGTAATGCGGGTCCTCCCCGCCCACCAGCACCACCTGCGCCTGCGGCCGCCGGGCCAGGATCTCCGGCAGGCTGCGCATGAAGACATGGAAGCCGCGATAGGGCTCCAGCCCCCGCGCGATGAAGGTGACCACCTCGTCGCCCTGGCGCAGCACCCGCCCGTCCGGCAGCTGGAATTCCGCCCCCTTGCGGCGGCGGATGGTGTTGGTGTCGATGCCCTCATGCACCACGGAGATTCGCTGCCGCGCCCAGTCCGGGAAGCGGCTGGCCTGCCAGAGGGTCGGCGTCTGCCCCCAGTCCGCCTGCTCCAGGGAGAGCAGATGCACCGCATTCAGCGTCCGCACCCGGCAGGCCTCGTCGAGCGGCACCTCGCCCGGCGGGTCGAAGCCCACATCGGCACCGGTGGAGCGATAGTAGAATTCGAAATAATAGAGCAGCTTCGCCCGCGGCCAGACATCCCGCAGATACAGCCCCTCCCCCCAGCCGGGATGGCAGCAGACCAGATCCGGAATGAAGCCCCTCTCCTTCAGGGCCAGCGCCGCCCGGACCGTCTGCTGGCCGCGGAGGACCGCGTTCTCGAAGCGCCGGATGTAGCGATGCGTCTCCTTCGACCCGGTTTGTGGCGCCTTGTAGCGGATATGCCGGACCCCCGGCAGCGCCTCACCGGCATTCTCGCCGAGGCCCACCACCTGCACGCCGGGGCGCCGCGCCAGCGCCGGCGCGACATGGCGGTATTGCGCCGGAAAATTCTGGTGGATGAACAACACCCGCATGCGCCGACGGCCCCGCTCCAACGCGTCCCGGCGCCACCTGCCGGACGCGGCCCTGCCCTCATGCCGAATTGCATCAGGACAGGCAATTTCTTCGCGAGGATGCGCCGAATGGTTTCGCAGAAGCGCGCCGGCCTGCTGCGGACACAATTCCGCGCGGCGCCGCAACGCGGTGGACAGGTCCGGCTTTTGCAGCAGCGATGCAGCCCGCAGGCCTCCGCACCGACTGGTCCGTCCTGTCCTGCCTGCTCCGCCTCGTGCAACGCGAGGGCTGGCGGGCGGAATTCCATGACGACCGCATCCTGGTATCCAACCACCGCGCGGCCGAAGGCGTAGTGGTGCTGCCGGCTGCGCTGATGCGCCATGCCAGGGCCTCAGGCTGGCAGGCCTCCCGTCTGCCGAACGGGTTCATGCTCCGGCACCCTGCGGTGCGCCAGAGCGTCAGCCTGCAAGTGGGCGGCTGAGCCGCGCGCGGCAGGGCGGCCGCAGGCTACCGCGCCGCGGCGCTCGCCTCCGACCGGGGGGCCCCGACGCGC